>JAGOTR010000051.1 GCA_018061685.1 Candidatus Magasanikiibacteriota bacterium | reverse complement strand
CTAATCACAATGGCACCAACAAGAAGAATGGTAACCCCAGCACCTACATTGCCCATGGCAATCATAATAAGTCCGGCAGGAAACCAGACTAAAAATGATCCAACAGCCGGAATAATAGATAAGATGGTCATAATCACGCCCCATACAAAAGCACCTTCAATGCCGGTAAAGAGAAACAAAAGCCCCCCGAGCAGTCCCTGTATTCCACCAATAATTAGGGTTCCCTTGAGTGTTGCGCGAGCTGTTGACGTAAACCGTGTGGCCAAAATTTCTTCGTATTCATCGCCAAGGGGCGATAGGTGCATAAAGCGAAGTAGCATGCGTTTCCCATCTTTTAAAAAATAAAAGAGGGTATAGAGCATGATAAACGACATGAATACAAACTGAATAGAATTTTGAGTAATGGCTTTAATATTGGTAAAAATAAACGAACTCATAGCCTGTGCTGCTTGACTTGCGTATTGCGTCCATTCTGTACGAATGTTCTCAAGGAGTGGGGCAAAACGGCTGCCTTCTATTTGAAGGGTAAAATTCTCTACAGCCCCCAAAAAGTTTCCTTGTGATATTTTTTCAATCAAACTAGCCGATTCTTGAACCAATAATACGGAAACGAGAATAAGTGGTAAAAAAATAATCGTAATCACGGTAAGAATAGTGATAATGGCACTCACACTTGGTATTTTTATATGCCTGTTTGTCCAGGTAAAAAAAGGAAAAAACAATACAGCAACTACAGCTGCCCAAAAAATAGGGTATAAAAACGGTCGTATAATATAGAGAATGGCAATACCTAAAATGCCAATTAAGAGAAAGAAAAACGCAGACCGCATTTTTCCAAAGTCAACTTTTGCAGCCATACAAAAAAAGTTATAAAGTTATATAAAAAAAGTATATCATAGAAAACAGCATTTTGTCACAAAAGGAGAGAGAGTATTTTTGTTCCCTCCAAAAGTGTGCTATACTACTCACATTCTATTTTGAATTACTTTGTATGCACGCTCCATTGTATCGACAAGCACTTGTTCATGGTTGGCATGTTGCAACAACACACAAAAGTTTGTGGATTTTTGGGTTATTTGCAGCACTCTTAGGTCAAATGGGTGTGCTTGATATTGTCGTCCATACCGTGCTTGCAAAACAACAATTTCCTTGGTATCCGCTCGTTTTTGATGTACGAGAATTATGGAGTGTTCTGCAAACAGGTCTGAGTTCTTGGGTGGCGGATACAAGCTCACTTGTGTGGGTGCTGTGGCTTGGGTTATTTTTTATTGCAATAAAATGTGGTGCTTTATTTTTAGGCGTGTTGTCACAAGGCGTGTTAATTGGCTCGCAAAGTGACGTGGGTAAGTCGGTACGCAAAAAAAATTTGCATATTGGTCGAGCCTGGCATCGCGCAATAGACCATGTGTGGCCACTTTTTTTCTTGTATATTATCAAGCGGACGATTATTTTATTGGTTACCGCTCTGGTTGGATTTGCTCTCTATAGTGTTATCCAAGAAGGAACATTGGCACAGGAGATAGTATTTATTTCGCTTTTTTTATTAAGTGTTGCTGTTGGGTTATTTATCTCTTTTTTTGTGATGTATGCCGCAGGCTATGTGGTGCAAGAAAAGTATTCTTTTATCAAAAGTTGTGAGGCTTCGTGGAATATGTGTAAAGCACATTGGGTGGTATCGTTAGAAGTGGGCATATTGCTTCTTTTGGTCAATGTACTTGCTGCCTTGTTTGGTGTTATCGGCGTCATATTTTTTGCTGCGCAAATTGCGGCTATTTGGGCCGGAGGATTAGTGTTAGGAAGTGTTGTTTTTCAACAGATTGGATTTTGGTTTACCACCTTTTTGTTTATTCTGTATATTGTATTTTTAGGTTCTTTTTTGAGTGTGTATACCACCTCTGTGTGGATGTTTGTATTTCAAAAAATGCATACTAAGGGTATTGTCAGTCGTGTATTGCATTTTTTTGGGCATCGTCCATAACTGTGACGTAAAAATATTATTCTGTCTGTATTTACTTGTTGTATGGCCTCTGGATTTCAATCTATTGAAGATTTAATAAAAAAAACACCTTCTTCCTCAGCGTCTCAATCGGTGCCTGCTACTAAGCAGCCGGCCGTATCATCTCATGAAGATGATGCGTTTCAAAAGAAAATGAAACAGGTTTCGTTAAAAGAGAGAGAAGTCGAAACACAGCGCTTTGCCGCTGATATTGGGGTTGCTTATATTTCATTATTAGATTTTCCGGTGAGTCAAGTGGCGCTCCGCTTTATTTCTGAAGAGCGGGCAAAAGCCACGGGCGTGGTATGTTTTTTTTCTTCTGAAGATCAAATTCGTCTTGGTGCTATTGATCCTACAAGCCCCGATACAAAAAGTTATATTGATGAAATAAAGCAACAACAAAATCATGCCGAAGTTGGCGTATATACTATTTCAGAACAAAGTTTTGCGCGTATCATAGAGTTATACAAAACATTACCCACGGTGCAAGCAATTTCAAAAAATATTGAAGTAAATGCTGATGATTTGTCACAAGTACAGGCCACTGTTACCAACTTTGAATCATTTCAAGAATTATTAAATAAAAAATCCACCACCGATATCCTCACATTCATTATGGGGGCAGCATTTAAATTAGAGGCTTCCGACGTTCATATTGAGGCAGAGCAAGATTCTATTATGATTCGGTTTCGGTTAGATGGTATGCTTCACGATGCGGCTATTATTCCTAAAGAGTCATACAAAAAGTTGGTTTCACGTATTAAATTAATTGCATCACTCAAAATAAATATTTCAGATAAACCACAAGATGGACGGTTTACCATTCGACCCCCAGAAGGAGATGTGGACGTGCGTGTGTCTACCATTCCAACAATTTATGGTGAAAGTATTGTCATGCGCTTGCTTGTGCAACAACAAGAAACATTGACCTTGGACGCACTGGGTATTCGTGGGCGTGCTTATGATATTTTAATGAAAGAAATTGAACGGCCAAATGGTATGATTATTACCACTGGGCCAACAGGGAGTGGAAAAACGACCACCCTGTATGCTGCCATGCATTTGTTAAATAAACCAGACGTGAAAATTATTACCCTCGAAGATCCTGTGGAATATAAAATGCCCGGTATTAATCAAAGTCAAATTGACCGGAGTCGTGATTATACCTTTGCAAAAGGGCTTCGTTCTCTCATGCGTCAAGACCCCGATATTGCGATGGTAGGAGAAATTCGTGATTTAGAAACAGCCGAAATTGCTATTCAGGCAGCACTTACGGGTCATTTAATTTTATCTACCATTCATACCAACGATGCGTTTGGTGCCATTCCACGATTTTTGTCTATTGGCGTGAAACCATTTTTATTATCTCCCTCATTAAACTGCGTTATTGGACAACGGTTGGTACGTAAATTATGTGAATCATGTAAACAGTCCGTTACCCCCGATAAGATTTACCAAGAAAAAATTACCCATGCATTAGAGACACTCCCCACACAAGAAAAAGAATCATTGGCAGGAAAAGATATGGTATTTTATACCGCACCAGGATGTGAATCGTGTAATCATATTGGATACAAAGGACGTATTGGTATTTACGAAATTTTTGTGGTTGAGAAACAGGTAGAAGAGGCCATTTTAGCTGGAAATGTAGGAGAATCGGCTATCCGTGATATTGCTGTGAGTCATGGAACGGTTACCATGGTGCAAGATGGACTATTAAAAGCACTCGACGGTATTACATCTATTGATGAAGTATTCCGAGT
>JAGOTR010000023.1:3781-14552 GCA_018061685.1 Candidatus Magasanikiibacteriota bacterium | reverse complement strand
CCGGGTATAAGTGCCATTGCTTGGGCTAGCGACATGAATATCACTTGTTTCAAACTCAAATGATTTAGATCAGAAGTCTGTATTCCTTTTTTTTCCTGCCGTTTTGCATGCCAATCCGCCAAGCCCAATACCACTCCCCACAGAATAAAACTCCATCCCACAATGAGTGCTGATCGACTATTTGTTTCAAGCATTGACCCAACGATGCCGGCCGGAATAATACTCGCAATCACTGCCCAAGCAAGAAAGCGGTCTTTTTTTTTGACTGTATCTTTTGAAAATAATGATAAAAATAATTGCACTACTTTTTTTCTAAAATACACCACTACGGCAATCAGTGTTCCCAAGTGCACCATAATATCAAATGCAACGCCCTGGTCTTCCCAGCCAAACAAGAGTGGTAAAAATATAAGATGCCCCGAAGAAGAAATGGGGAGAAATTCTGTGAGCCCTTGAATGAGGCCGAGGATGATTGCTTGAAATATAGTCATAATACGGTATTAATACAGGATATATAATAACATAACTACGTAAAATTACGAGTCGTATTTTAGTGTGTGTTTTTTAATCTGTCACTCCGAGCGACGAGCCCTCAGGCGAGGAGTCGAGGAGTGACAGTGGAGAGAGGCTCCTCGCAATGAATGACGGAAAGAGCTTGGAGTGCCAGATTAAAAAAACAATCCGTTTGATACACGGATTGTTTTTAGTTATGTCTATTATTTTTATTACGCCACCGCCAGCTTCAACTCTTCTGCTTTATTCGTTTGCTCCCAAGGAAACTCTTCTCGACCAAAGTGCCCGTAGGCAGCCGTGTTGGCATATATAGGACGGCGAAGATCTAAATATTCAATAATTTTTCCTGGGCGAAAATCAAATACTTGCTCTACCGCTTTTGCCAACACATCATCTGACACTGTACCTGTCCCAAATGTATTGACTAAAATACTGGTTGGGAGTGCTCGGCCAATGACATAGGCTACTTGAACTTCACATTTTTCAGCTAAGCCTGCGGCAATAATATTTTTTGCCACATGTCGTGCCATATATGCACCCGAGCGGTCTACCTTACTTGGGTCTTTGCCCGAAAAACATCCCCCACCATGTCGGCCCATGCCGCCATAGGTGTCTACAATAATTTTACGACCTGTCAGCCCAGTGTCGCCATGTGGCCCACCAATTACAAATCGTCCGGTCATGTTGATAAAAAATTCTGTTGCATCGGTAATATAGTCTGCGCAGATTGGGCGAATTACTTCACGAATAATATCTTCACGCAATTGTTCTGTTGAAACAGTATCGTGATGCTGTGCCGCAATAACGACGTTTTGTAATCCAACTGGTTTGCCATGTTCATATTCTACAGCCACTTGGGTTTTCCCATCTGGGCGCAAATAATCGAGTGTGCCGTTTTTTCGTACTTCGGCTAATCGGCGTGCTAATTTGTGTGCCAAGGTAATAGGAAGTGGCATGAGTTCTGGGGTTTCGGTACATGCATAGCCAAACATAAGCCCTTGATCCCCTGCCCCTTGTTCTTCTACCGCTTGTTGGGTTACCCCTTGGGCAATGTCGGCAGATTGTTCATGAATAGATACCAATACGCCTGCATGTTCAGCATCAATGCCGTACGATGGGTCTGTATATCCAATTTTTTGAATTACGTCGCGTGTAATTTTTTGTACATCGACGTACCCTTTGGTGGTCACTTCTCCTGCGACAATAACTAAACCAGTGGTCGTAAATGATTCTACCGCCACTTTTGAGTTTGGATCTTGTGCAAGTAATGAATCCAACACTGCGTCAGAAATTTGATCACAGATTTTATCTGGATGTCCTTCGGTTACTGACTCCGAAGTAAATACATATGCGTCAGCCATATATAAAAAAATACGGTTTGTCACGTATAGGGTGAATAGAAGAAAGTTGCTGGTCTGTAATCCCCCACGTTCGAGATATCCACAAAACAGCAGCTCACACCATTCGTATGTATACGAACAAACATGAATTAAAATAGTGTAATAATACTATACACAGCTCCGACACATAATGCAAGTAATACAACACAAAATAATCCCGTGCTATGCTTGAGGAGCAAACGAAGTGTTCCCTGTTTTTTTTGTTTGATCATTTTTCTGTATATGGCTAAAATAAGCAACATTTCAAGGCTCACAAATATGCCACCTACAATATCAATTGCTTGAATAAAACTGGTTATTCCAAATGCAAATATGGCTAAGGGAATAAATGACACCAATAGTCTTGACCACAGTCGTGGCATTTTGTAATCCCAAAATAAAGAATCTGAGAGAGATAACCCAACAGCAATATAACTTGTAGCAAGTGCAATAAGGGCAAAAAGATTGCCAAAAATATGCATGTTGTTCCCGACAGTTCGACCGAGTCCTATTGTTGCAATTTCTGTTGTTTCATTTCCTGTAACGCCTACGACTATGGTAGTAAAAATAATGTAGACGAGTGTAATCAAAAGTCCTGAAATAATAATAGCTTGGCGAAATATGTGAGGTTTTTTTTCTTTGAGGAGGGTATAGGCTTCTGGAATAGAATTGCTGCCGTGAAGTGCAAATAAAATAATGCCGTACGGAAAAAAGAGGGATACCCATGACACCTGTTTCCACGCTTCAAATGTTGCATATGGAATACTCCAAGCAGTAATACACACAACAATAGCAAAAATACCCAGAGTCAACAATAATTCAATGGATTTAATTGCGTGTATCCCAATGAATAATAGAATGGTGGCAAGTACGAAGAAAATAAGACTCCAGTGTTGTGCGTTTCCTCCAAATACTGCGGCAAGGGATTGGCCAATTCCAATAAGGTAAATAACCAGTGCACCGAAGAGCATGCTATAAAACAATACCGTCATAAGTTTTTTCCCCCATTGACCTAAGTATCGTTCTGCCAAACCTGCAAGATGCATTTTTTCTCCGGTGTTTGCACAAATACTTCCAAGAAGTAAATGAAATCCTGTCATTAAAAATCCAAGTACCAAAATATAAATAATACCCGGAATGAGGCCTACTTTGGCAACGGCATACGGAATACCAAGAACCCCTGCACCAATAGTACTACTCACAATAAGTGCAACTGCTTGTGCAAGAGAGAGTTGTTTTTTAAACACGCCGTTGTGCACTGCAACAGTGTGTTGATGCTGAAGAGGAATATAGGTCATAAAAAAGAGTATACCATATTTTATGTGACAGTGAAAATATATTTATTTTTATTATTCTGTGTTAGAATGAAAAAATAATTATATTATTATTTTATGATTCTCTCAGTATTCCTGCTTATTGTATCTCTTTTTCTTGTTATAAAAAGTGCGCAATATGCCATTCGATATTCTACTCGATTAGCAGAAAGTTTTCACATTCCAAAATATATTATTGGATTTCTTATTATTGCCGTTATTTCTATACTCCCGGAAACATTTATTGGTATCACCTCTGCCATAGAAGGCGTGCCTGCATTTGGGTTGGGGACGTTATTTGGATCAAATGTTGCGGATCTTACTTTAGTATTTGCCATTGTTATTTTTCTTTCTCGAAGAAATTTAACAGTGGAAAGCAAGTTGATTAAAAATAGTTGGTTGCATATTGGGATTATTTGTCTTCCTATTTTGTTAGGACTGAATGGATATTATTCCCGCCTTGATGGGATAGTTCTTGTTGTGATCGGTGTTGCCTTTTATTATATATTACTCAAAAAAAATGCGTATGTTGTATTTATTGAAAAACAACAAGTACGCCTCACTGACTTTTTGTTTTTATTTATGAGCATGGGAGTATTGTTATTTGCTGCCCATATGACAGTGACGCATGCGGTTCATTTTGCCGAGATTATTCATGTTCCAGCATTATTTATTGGTATGTTTTTAGTTGGATTAGGAACAGTTCTTCCAGAATTAATTGTTTCTCTTGAAGCTGCAAAAAAACGGCAAGATAGCATTGCGTTAGGAGATATTTTAGGTACGGTAATTGCTGACGCAACAATTGTGGTAGGTATTATGGCATTGGTTCGTCCTTTTGCATTTCCGCCAAGGATTGTTTTTATTACGGGAGTTTGTATGATTCTTGCTATGGTGGTGTTATTTTACTGTATGAAATCGGGGAAAGTGATTACCAAAAAAGAGGCATGCCTATTACTTTTGTTTTATGTTTGTTTTGTGTTTGCTGAAGTGATGGTGAATTGATCCTCTTTAAAAAAATAGCCTTTTGGCTATTTTTTATTTTTTAATTCTTTTCGTATATTTTCCCACTGTGAGGTCACCACTTTTACTACCATATCTTTTACTTCTTTTGCTAAGCCATTGTCCACGGCATATTTGTCTACAAATTTTTGTACGAGTACGACATATTTTTGCTTGGTCAATTTGTCGTAGGTTTCTGTTTTCATGACTTCTTGTCGAAGGGTGGTGTATACGTCCGCTGCATAGTCAAGCATTTGTTCGCGAACTTCTTTTCCTTTTTTTGTGGCAAATAACCAGGTCATGCCAGCACCGAGTAACCCACCAATAAAAAGGCCTTTGTTTAATCTTCCCATAGAGCGTGGTATTAAAAATAAAGAGGCAAAAATTTGTATGAATGCTATTTTTAGTATAGCAGATATCAGCTGCGTTTCATAGCATCACTGTATACATTCATAAGCTCATCCCCTATTGCACGCCAACTGTATATACGTTCGGCCACGTCACGTGCATGAGATTTTTGCAGGGTGTGTACTTCTTTTGGAAGTTGTATATATTCGGCAATCGCTTGTGCGAGAAGGCTGGGTTGTTTGGGTGGTACCGTTACTCCCGCTTTTTTTGCGACAGTTCGTACACCCGGCAAGTCGCTTGCAATTACGGGAACACCGCTTGCAAAAGCTTCCAACAATACCATCCCAAATGCTTCGCCTGCGTGGATAGATGGGAGTACAAGAAGATCTGCTAATCGGTAATAACTCGGAAGGATTGCATCACCTACTTTTCCAACAAAATGAACACGATCGTGTATTCCCAACCCTTTCGCTTGAAGCATATATTGTTGTTGAAGGGATCCTCCACCAACCAACACTGCTTGCACGGGTATGTTTTGTTTTTTTAATAAAAAAATTGCTTGAAGCAGTGTTGAAACACCTTTAAAATAATGTGCTGGATCCATGCCACCAACAAAAAGAATTGTTGGAATACTCGGAGAAATACCAATTTGTTGTGCCAATGCCGCAGGATTTTCGTTTGGGCTAAACCGGTTTGTATCTACACCAAAGGGAATTTCGTGCCATTTTTGTGGGTTGTTTGCGTACACATGCCGTGCCTCACTTGCTTCAATATAATCAAAAGAACTCGCAATCAATGCGTCCGCACTCTGTAATATTTTGGGCATGACGTATCTTGCATACAATGAAAAGAAAAGCCCTTTCCATCCAGTGCCTCGTGCATCCATGTGATAGGTAATCACGAGTGTTTTGTGTGGATTTTTTTTCTTCCATTTTTTTGCTATATTGGCCGTACCAAAAAACGGGTAATGCAAGTGAACAATGTCAAAAGAATCAAGTTCTTGTTCGAGTGTTGGTAATCGAGCAGCATTGCCATATTGAATTGACGGAGTTAACCGATGAACGGTGTGTTGCAATTTGGCTAATTCTGGGGCGTGGTGAGGTGATTGTGGTGCATCAGACGGGCGTATTTCTGATGACTCAAATATTCCGGGGGTAAAGACTTCTACTGTTACCCCACGTTTCCCTAATTCTTCTGCTGTTTGAAAAACCACATTGCCCATACCACCATAGTAAGGTGGGTATGAACACACAATATGAGCAATACGCATAAAAAATTCCATTAATTATTCACGTTTTTTGGTGGCAGTGTGTATGGCCGCCGTGCGTACCAATTTGGTCACATCTCTTCCGACTGATTCAATTTTAATGTGCAATTTAAACAATAAGAAAAATATAAGTGCAATCGAGACATAAATAATCAAATCAACACCACGACCAATACCGAGTGCGTGTGCAAGGACAGACGTACTATTGGGCCACCAGACACTCACGAGTGATGCAATCCAAAAGAACAGCCAAAAGAGCATACCTTTCATACCGAGTAACGCTTCTTTTTTGCGTTGCACCACAATAAAAATTGCGTACAGTGTGAATGATGTGAAAAGGAGTTGGAAGAGGAGGATCATAGATAGGGATTATGCGGATAATCCGTATATCCGCATATTATTACTTAATAAACCGTCCAAAAATCAAGTCTTTTATAATAGTAAATCCACTTCGCATGGTTTGACCATATTCATGGTATATGACTTTTACAGGAAATTCAACTACGCGTAAATTATGCTTCTGTGCAAGATACGGGATTTCTGTCGCATGAGCCATTTTATCTTGCGTAATAAAAATATGTGCGAGGGCATGTTTATTTAAAATTCTAAATCCATTGTGCGCATCGCTGAGTGTTGTTTTTGCAAATATACGATTCACGAGTTTTCCTATTGGGTGAAGAATATATTTTTTTATCCATGGTAATGTTGACCGCCTATCTAAATATCGGGAGCCAAATAATATATCGGCTTTTTCTTTTTCTAATGTGTGTAATGCAGGGAGAATATCATCAACGCAAAATTGTCCATCACCATCAAAATGTAATACATAGGTGGCCTCAATCCTGCGGGCATAGGCATGACCTGTTTCGAGTGCTGCGCCTTGTCCACGATTTACGCTATGTTGCAATACGGTTGCACCGGCTTGTTTGGCAAGTGTTGCTGTTGCGTCACGCGATGCATCGTCTACTACAATCACGAGGTCTACATGATCAAAAAGGCTCCGTACCACGGAACCTATTCGTTTTGATTCATTATATGCGGGGACAATCGCAACAAACATAGTGTTCAATGATAAATTATTCACAAAAAACCGGAGCCTGCCTGCCGGCAGGCAGGTAGCGAGGCGAAGCCGGGTTAAAATCCAACAGCTGCTTTGTGAGCAATAGTAAAGTCAATAGTTTTTTGTAATCCATCTTGAATACGAATGAGCGGTATCCATCCAAGGTGTTCTTTTGCTTTTCTGAGGTCTGGGGAGCCTTTTTTGGTTAAAAAAGCGAGTGGTTCTTCGTATACAATTTCAGATTGAGAATTTGTCATTCCTAAAATCATCTGTGCAATGTCACCAATCGGAATCATATAGTCTGATCCAATATTTACAACTGGCGTGTCGGTACCTGATTGCATAAGACGAATAAGTCCATCAACCATATCTGAAATATAGCAAAATGATTGCGACACGGCTCCATCGCCATAAATAACTAACGGGTTTCCCTCGAGCGCATTAATAATAAAATCAGGAATCATAAGACCATCCCGAAGTTTCATTCGTGGGCCATAGGTGGTAAAAATACGAGCAATTTTTGCGTCAATACCATAGACTTGTCGATACGTTTCTACACATGTTTCGGCAAATCGTTTGCCTTCATCATAGCATGATCGTGGTGAGAGGTGATCTACGGTCCCTTCTTGTCCTTCGGACAAAACGACAGTTTCAGACGATTCTCCATATACCACTGAACTTGATCCAAAAATATATTTTGCACGATATTTAACGGCTAAATCAAGCGTGTGCAACATGGCTTTTGAATTTGCCCATAAAGAATGAATCTTTAATGCTTCAAAATTTTTTGGACTGGTTGGACATGCTAAATGATATATTTCTTGTACACCCTGATATTTCACTTTAAATTTATCGAGTTCATCAAATATATTTAAATCAATTGGATTATTTACGTCAAATTTAATAAATTCAAAATCAGGATATTGCAAGAGATGTTCAATATTTTGAATAGAGGAGTTTGACAGGTCATCAATACAAATAACATTCCCTTCTTTTAATAACGCTTCACACAAGTGTGACCCTATGAATCCAGCACCACCTGTAACAATAATATTTTTTTTTTCAAAAATGGGAACTGCTTCTTGCATAGACGAGGGTATTATTTTGGAATAGTATTTTTTTGAGTATATTCGGATAGTAGCACCTTTTTATCTCGCAATCAATTGAGCGCCTTGTTGAAAGGGGGTCCATTCGGCCAGTAATTTTATTTTATGTGACCAGAAACGAATGGGAACACTGCCGTTGACTGGGACAGTAGCAACATCAGAAAGACCATCACCTGTATAATCGGCAATCACAAAAGAAAAACCATCTTGATATCCTCCGTCATAGGTAATCCATTTTTTGAGAAGTTCTCCCTCATACGTATACATGCGTGCATGAGACGGTTGGTTCTGAGACGGCCCAACAAGATATTCAGATACACCATCGCCGGTGAAATCAGCAATCGCAAATGAGCCTCCGGTGGTCAGCTCTTCAAGGGATACCGTTTTGAATGGTTCGCCTGTCCCACGGCTGTGTTCTACGGTATTTCCGATAAGTGTCACAATATTATGTATCTCTGTATTATTGCCTGATTCAAGTGCGACACGTACGCCACTGTGCGTATGTCCGAGTGTTTTTTCTCGTAATTTTTTTCCGGTAGTACTCCAGATGTGATATACCACATCACTGGTGCCACTTGGCACCAAAATAATTTCGTTTTTAGCCGTATCTAATACATTTCCGACTACAAGCTGCATCGGGCTTTTTGAGGGGAAAGACCATGAGAGAATTTTTGTTCCCGAAAAAGAATATTGAGTTATTTCAACTACATTTTTTTTTGGAAAAAATGTACTCGTCCAAAAAAACGTGTTGCCCTCTGTATCAGTTTCACTCGCCAAAAAATCATAGGTAATGGGTGAGCTGAGAGGTGTTTCTGAAAATGTTTTTGTGCTTTGATTATATCGATATATTTCTTTTCCTGTAGAATGCAGGGCTAAAAATTCTGTTACTGATGGTGCGTTTCCAAGGAGCTGATCATAGGCATAGTGCATCACTTTTTGTACTTGTACTAACCCTGCCCCAAAAATGTGTCGATACGCTTCTTCTTCGTTTGTGGGTGTTTTGTGTACATTTTTGAGCACGGCATCGTACACTTGGTGTACCGTCCAATGAGGTTGAATACTTTGCACCAATGCTGCCGCGGCACTGACAAATGGTGCGGCAAATGATGTACCATTCCAATTGTTTCCATACATGTCGGATAAACCAAATCGTGGTGAATATCTGAGTGTACTTGAAATATGTTCGCCCGGAGCAGTGATATCAATACAATCTGATCCATAGTTAGAAAACATGGCAGATCTTCGTTCTTGATTAATAGCACTCACTCCCAAAATGGTTGTGGTACTTGGGTGTGCATCAATACACACGGGAAATTGAGGTAATTCTGTTAAATATGATCGTGAATTACCTGCGGCGGCAACAATAGCTACATTTTTTTGATTCGCATATCGTACGGCTTGTTTTATTTCTTCTGTGAGCTCATTTCCAACAATGCTTAAATTAATTACGGTTGCCCCATTATCCACGGCATATCGAATCGCTTCATCTAAAAAGTCAAAATTTCCTGCACCATTGTGATCTAAAATACGCAAATTCATAAGCTGTACTTTTTTTAAAATACCAGCTCCTCCAATATCATTGTTATGTACGGCACCAATAATGCCAGCGACGGCGGTTGCATGATGGACAATACGAAATGTGAGATCGCTTGGGGTTAAATCTTCAACGGTTGGTCGTGGATCGTTATCTTGCCCCACAAAATCCCATCCCCATACATCATCAATATAGCCATTGGCATCATCATCAATGTTATTTTCGGGAATTTCATCTGTATTTTTCCATACATTTTGTGCAAGATCGGGGTGAAATGTATCAAACCCATTATCAATAATAGCAATTATTGGTATGCGTCTTTCTCGAGTATCATTCCATACCTCATACACGCCAGTATCGGCAAAACTCCATTGCGTGGCATAGGGGTCTTGTGGAAGTGCAGCAATAGCAACAGAAGGTAGTGTAACACTTATAAGAGCCAGCACTGCGGTAAAGCGAATCAAACCAATATGCATAGAAAAAAATTATAACGGAGTAACACTACCATTTTTTGTGATAAGTGGAATTTTAATTAACGGTGTATTGTCTAATACACGCCACCCTTCTCTGGGTGTCAGTATAAACGGAATCGGGGGTGACAACACAAATGATGGTTGAAATCCATTCGTAGTAAATGGCGTATCTGTTACATAACTTGAAAGAAGATAGGTAAGACCATCTTGATACAAGTAATAGTACTTACTATCTTGCCACCAACGAAATATGGTAGACCCACTTGGAATGCGATAGGTATATTCAGGTATTTGTGTGAGTGTTCCATTTCCATTCGGATGTCGTTGTAACAGAATTTCGTCTCCATCCATGACACTATCACCATCGGTATCTTTTTGTGTTGGATCGGTAAACCAAAAATAAATTTCTTCGTAGTCGTTCAGTTTATCGCCATCACTATCGCCACTTACATCACTTGTTCCATATGCATATTCTGTTTCACTATCAATGCCGTCTTGATCTCGATCTTCATTTCGTATAAAGCCCGTATTTTCTCGGATGGTATAAAACCCTTCAAATTCAGGGCCTATTTCTACAATGCGGGCAGTCCATTTTGGCCCATACACGATATATGCTTCTGCTTCGGAACGAATAGGACGTAGGACGCAGCCGGGCTCTACGGCATACACTCTCGGAAGACTTTTGAATTTTACCAGCCACGTGCCAGGACGAAGACATACTGGTTCTCCAATAATATATTCACGAAGTTTTCTGTTACTTACATAGCGAATGCCAGCAA
>JAGOTR010000023.1:0-3681 GCA_018061685.1 Candidatus Magasanikiibacteriota bacterium | reverse complement strand
GGCTCTACGGCATACACTCTCGGAAGACTTTTGAATTTTACCAGCCACGTGCCAGGACGAAGACATACTGGTTCTCCAATAATATATTCACGAAGTTTTCTGTTACTTACATAGCGAATGCCAGCAAAACTTGGGTAATATGAATGATACACAATACTGTGTAAAAATGGATGAATTCGTCCATCATATCCTAAATAGTAGACGGTATCAGTATCCCCTTTTAATAAGGTTTCTGGTGGAAATGATCCAGCAGGTTCATTGTACACAATGGATTGCTGGACTGTTTTGGTAGTTCCATTCACATTGCGAAACATAACATACACGGTTTTTGTTCCACTGTTTTCAGATAAAATCCATTGCATGGGTGATTGTATTTTGGTAAACAACGCACCTGCTAAATTTTCTGAATTATGAATTGCTACTGCTTCTACTCCATCAGAATAGCTAAACGAAAGGTTGACATAGCGAGAAGAGGTTTCTCGGGCATTGCCGTTAATGGTAAATGATACATTCATTGCTGCTGGAATAGAGAGGGTGATGCTATCACGAAACACGGCACTTTCTGCCTCTAATCTATTTTTAAATTGGATATAGACGGTTTTATTTCCTGCTCCCACATCAAGCGTCCATTTTTTTTCGCTTTGTACCGATTCCCAAAATGCTCCGGTAAACGATTCATTATTTGATATACGCATGTGAGATGCGGCAAACGTTTTGTGTATGGTCAATGTAACGTCACGGGTTTTGGTGTTCGCCGCACCGGCATTAATGGTGACGCCTTCTTGATTGGCTGCTGTGGCCGGGTGAGCTACCGTACCAAGTGTTATGACACAAAAAAGAGCTGCCATAATACGAAACATGATGCGTTGATTTTTATACATATATATGATATAACTTGGAAGAAGAAAGATACGTGTGTAGTATACGATATTTTTCTTTTATTGACAATAAAATACCTCTGTCATGTTCTATCGAATAAAACAATCTCTGTTAGTTTTAGGTGATTTTTTTGGATACATTATTGCCTTGTTTATTGCACTATCACTCCGGCACTTTGAGATAGCCACAATCCAAGACATGCACGAGCATCAGACTCTTTTTGGTATTACCATATTTTTTTGGATTGTTATTAATTATATTAATGGTCTGTATGATGTCACTCGAATGAATGATGTAAAAAGACTCATTCGACGGTTGGTTGAAACAGCGGGTATTTCACTTATTTTTAGTATTATCTTTTTTTATATCCTTCCCTACAAAACAATTACGCCAAAAACCATTCTTATCGTAACTATTGTGGTGGGGTATGTATTGAGTGGATTATTGCGATTGGTATGGATTGAATTATTGGGTGGTTTAAAAAAATTTAGAACTAATATTCTTTTTATTGGTACAACACCTGAGATGAATGAATTAGAACATATTTTACAGGCATACCCAGAACGAGGGTACCATATTGCAGCATGGGTGAATGGCCCATTGGTAAAGTCTCACGAAGACGCGTCAAAAAGTACGATTGAACGATACACGTCACTTAAGGCAATTCGACCCGCTATTAGCACGCACCATATTGGGCTTGTGGTGATTGCCCCTCATATGGAAGGCAATCCCGAAGCCATGCGTGAGTTATATGAATTATTATTTTGGCCCGTACAAATACAAAATGCCGCGGCATTTTATGAAGTAATTACAGGAAGAATTCCTCCCTCAACATTTTCTGAAGGGTGGTTTTTGCAACATTTAAGGCGTCAAGAAAATCCTTTTTATGAAAAAGGAAAAAGTATTTTAGACTATATAGCCATTATTGTACTGGGATTTCTCTTTTGTCTGCTGTTTCCGTTTATTGCCGTAGCTATTAAATTAACTTCGAATGGGTCAATATTTTTTAAACAAACACGAGTAGGTCGTGGTGGAAAAACATTTTTTTTGTATAAATTTCGATCGATGTATTCCCTTTCTCCAGATGGGAGTGCCGAAACCAATGGATTTCAATTTGCTATAAAAAATGATCGTCGTGTTACCTCTGTTGGAAGATTTTTACGAAAAAGTCGTTTGGATGAATTACCTCAAGTCTTAAATTTAGTAAAAGGTGATATTACGTTGATAGGCCCACGACCAGAACGCCCTGAAATTGTGCACGAACTTACCGAACATATGCCCTATTACCCACTTAGACATGTGATGAAGCCTGGTATTACGGGCTGGGCCGTGTTGCATCAAAATTATACCGATAATTTAGAAACCTCGCTGCAAAAATTGCAATACGATTTGTATTATATAAAAAATAAATCATTTTTACTTGATATTTCTATTTTGCTCAAAACCGTGAATGTGATTGTGCGTGGGTTGGGACAGTAATCATGAAACACCGTGACGAAAAAAAGATCCTTGACGGATCTTTTTTTTTATAGAAGAATATGTACGGTACCCAAGAAAGGTACTGTCACCGGCAACCGGAGGAAAAGGTATGCAGCAATTTATTGTGACTTTTTTGGTTCGCATTGGAGAGGCTGAACCCACGCACGTCGCGTATCGAGTCTGGGCTCGAACCATGTACATTGCCTCTGATAAGGCAATTGATGCACACGAGAAAGCTCTCGAACAAGTTCATGAGAGCTATGTCTCACGCTTGGTTTCATGTGTGGAGCAAACGTCCACGCAGAAAGCAACGGAGCACTAGTCATTTTCGAAAAAAATGCACAAAAACAACAGCCCTGTTCACAAAACGGGGCTTCACATTTTATGCTCCTTTTTTAGGAACAATCATATCCCACAAAATACACAGACTATACCAGATTAAATTTGGAATATATTTTACTTTCAACACCGTTCTACTTAAACTTTTTTTCTTTTCTTTACTATCACAAAATTGATCCAAAAAATGTTCTTTTTCTTTTTTAATAATGGTATACATGGCAAAAAATGTTCTGTCTCGTTTCATTTGATCCCACACCCATCGATACAGCACTTGGCGTTTGTAGTAGTCAATTAAAAAGTGGTGCTTATTCATGTTGGTACGGAGTTCCTCTGCGATCGTGTCAAATGGAGCCTCCAAATATTTGGTAATAAGCAGCGCTGCTTCTTTGCCACTAATCACTGATCCTTTAATACCGTCAGCAGCAAAGGCCCCACAAAATCCTGCCGCGTCACCAATAAGCAGGGTATTTTTTGCTGCAATTGATTTCACAATTCCACCAATCGGAATATGGCTGCCAAATAAATACACAGGTTTTTCGGGATTTTCTGAAAGCGTAATAATATTTTTTTCTTGTAAAATACGTAAAAATTCTTTGAGAAGACCTCTTGCCTCTCCCCTATCTTTTGGATATTTGGCCAAGCCAATACGAAACGCTGGTCGTTCATCCATATACGTTGGCGAAAGCCATCCACCATAGCCCAATGAAAATTCTCCAAACCAAAAATGGTAAATGGTTTCTGCGGGAATGTCGCCGAGTAATATGGTACCGTAATGGACTTCTTCGTACCCAAATAAAAATGTATCTTGTGTATCTAATTCAGGAATGGCTTTTGCCACAGGAGAATGTCCGCCGTCGGCACCAACTAAAAATGTGGTTTCTATCACTTGTTTTGCCCCACTTGTCATGATCGTTACGGCTTTTTTTCCGTCCGGAGTATCTTCTACCGAAACAAAGGCAGTTTTTGGTAAAAATGTCACGTTTG
>JAGOTR010000022.1 GCA_018061685.1 Candidatus Magasanikiibacteriota bacterium | reverse complement strand
AAATTCATTAATAACAATCCCCACACCACTCCGTTCTTCAAGAAGAATTGGGACACCATCTTCGTTTTCATCAATCTCATTCTCAATCTCGGGTTCACTATCTTCTTCGTCTACCACATCTTCTTCAGGTACGACATTCCCAAATGTCACATCGTTCACTCTGCCGGCGGTATGCCCTGTTGCATGTTCAAACCAATTGACATCGGTATAGTCTTGAAGTGCGAGATCTTTTTTTTCTAAAGAAAAATCGTTCGCCGGAATATACGTAAACTGTTCGATAAACATGCCTTCAGCATTTTTTAATCCGATCAATTCACCTTGTTCGTTGAGTGACCCCCACGAACTATCAAACACGGTACTCGTAACTGTTGGGTTATCGACAAAAAACAATTCACTATTTTGTGCAATAATCGCATACTCTTGTGAATCAATAACTGGATCACTCCCTTGTATGAGCGTGAGCCCGTGATTGGTATCCCCTTCCCAAAATACCCAAGCACTCATATCTACAGGTGCGTTGCCAATGTTCACCACTTCAATCCACTCATGCCCAGTTGATCCGTATGCCGCTATTTCCGAAATCACTATTGGGCTATTGTCTCCGCGGGCGGGAGAAAATAACAATAAAAAAACTCCCAAACCAATACTGGTTGCGAGTACGCAAAAAAAAGTATTCCTGTTCATATATCCCTCCAATTATATATGAGTAAATAGATGCATTGAAAAAAGAGTGTTTTTCAGCAATGCGGTAATTGTGCTCACACTCTAACACACCCATAAAAAATAAAAAAGACCCTTTTGGGGACTATCGATTATATAAAAAAAAGACGCGTGAAATGCGTCTTTTTTTGTATACTATTTTAATTACTTTTGATCTGGTATTTTTTCCAACGCAACTTTTTCTTTCAACACTTCTGCCTCAGCAGACGATCCTTGTACGGCAATATCGGCTGTCTTGTTGGAAGCATAGCCCATTTTTTCTGAGGTCATATAATACGTACTTGGCCCCACCAAAAAAGCAAATCGTCCTTTACTATCGGTAATTTGAGTGGATACTAATTTATTATATTCCTTGGTAAACAAACGAACGACGGCATTTGCAATCGGGACACGCGTTTGCTTTTCGTACACAATTCCCCACCCTTTTGGTTTTTTTGGTTTTACAAACGCCGTAAAAATACCATACAACACAATGTGACCAATGAATAATCCCGCCACAAACAGTGTGGGACTAATATATAACGAAACACCAGTCATCACAAGTCCAAGGAGAGACACGAGGTGCTGTACACCACGCAACCGTTTGGTGAACAGAATTTTTTTCGGACGTTGTTCACCACCCGTGGGGTCAAGCGGAATATTTGGGGTAATCGAAACATGATCATCGGTCACACGAATAACTTGGCCGTGATATACATCTAAAAATGCGCCATCTTCTTTTTTGCCTTTCAAGGTGGCAGATGGAAATTGGAGTCCTGGCTTATTTACTTCAAGCAAATACTCTCCGGGTTCTACAATAAATAGATACCGTCCTTTTAAATCTGTCACGCGAGATTGTTTTACTTTTTTTGTGGTTGCATCGATTAACCGAACAACCGCGAGGTCAATGGGTAATTTGGTAAATCCGTTATACACCGTTCCCCATTCACGTCGTTTTCTTCTCCCAAATAAAAGGAATGGTTGGAAAAACACGTACCGCAACAGAGGAAACGCGACACTTGAAAGTGATGGTGCAATAGCCACGGTGGCAATACTTGCGGTAGCTGGCGCAACAATCGCCTCATTTACTTGTTCAACCTCTGGGTTGTCTGATACTTCGTCTACTTTTTTTGCAGCATCCACTACTCGTTGTCCGGCGGCCAATGTTTGTTCTTTTATATTCTGTGCAACCACGGTTGCAATCAACCCTGCTTTTTGTGCAACAGGGAGATCTACTTGTAAAGCCTCTTCAATCGATGGTGCTTTTTTAATTAATACCAATCGTTGGTTCACAATGCCATTATTCACCACAAACGAAAGTGTTTCTCGTGTTCGGTATCCATCTAATTCTGCCACCAATCGATACAAACCATTGGGCACAGTGAATCCATACATACCATCATTGCCGACGACGAGGGGATTCACCTGTCCTTGTGCTGCCGCATTCCATACCACGTCACCGAGACGAACATCAAACAGTGTCACCCGTGCATTTGGTAATGGTGCATTATTTTCTTGTGAAACCACGATTCCTCTTTGGGCAATCCGAACAGCAAATGCGACGTTATCAACAAACCCGTCGGCAAAACGAATCACAATACGAGCGGCCGCGTCACCATTTTGAGGCACAGGGAACGCTACATGGAATTCTTTTTGTACGTCGTGAAAAATAAATGGAATAACCTTGCCACCAACAACCACGTCTATACCGTCAACAGGACGAAATGGCAATACATTGGCAGGGATAACTACTTGTACCTCAGCTCCGGGGAACACGTCTACTCCACCGTTTTGAACTGGCAATGGCAAATTATTTGCCACACGAAAACGCACATCATCCAGCCCAACGGCATCGTTGTTTCCCGCTCCGCCTCCACCACCTTGGCCTGCGTCACCTCCAGCAGCATTGTCTCCCGCGTCTCCACCATTATTCCCCGCTTGGTTGTCTCCGCCATTTTGTCCAACAGGATCTCCATTATTTTCTCCACCGGGTTGATTTTCTTGACCCTCACCCGGATTTTCTCCTTCACCGTCACCGTTTTCTTCATTATCACCGGGGTTTTCTTCACCCGGTTCTTCTCCAGGTTGTTCCTCGGGGTCTTGTGGATTTTCAGCCTCTTCCTCTGGAGGCACTTGTGGGGGATCTTCCTCTTCTTCGGGGGGAGGATCTACAACAGGGGGAGGTATAACCGGTGGCGCAGGCTGTGCGGGAGGCCCAGCAGGAGCCGCAGCTGCTCCGCCCTGCTCACATTGAGAGGTATTAAACGTACAATCGGCACTGCAAGAAAGGCTCCCACCATCAAACCCTTGTGTGCCACAGGTTTTTCCGTTTAAATCATTTCCATCACAGGCTTCGGCTCCTTCTACGGCACCGTTGCCGCAAAGTGCTGGCACGGTTGCTTGTACGGTAATACTTTCTGCAACAACTGCCGTATGCCATACCAAGAGTGAAAGCATTCCACCCAAAACAACCCCCATGTTAAAAAGGGCTCGGTATTTTGTATTGTGAGAAAAAGAAACGCGCATACTTATACAATAAACTTATTTTTTTTCTTTTTTTTATGAAACATTCGAACAAAAAACACTCCCCCACTGGTACAAATAAAAAAGAGAACAAGCATCATCTGCCACGAAACAACCCAAAATGAAACCTCTTGCGCAAGTGGCTGTTCTGTGGCGCCATACGTTGCAGTAAGTGTGGCGCGCACCTTGCCAACAACCCAAAACGGAATATTCGACACGACTACGGTTTCTTCCCAAGCACCACCTGCCAAAATTTTTCTATTTGCAGTGAGTGGTATTGTATGGAATGTGTTTCCCCAAAATGTTGAGAAGGTTATTTCACCAATAGGAGTAATATGTATGTTGCCTGCATTTTTGAGAGCAAAAGAAATAGTTGGAGGTGCGTGTATATATATTTTTTTGAAAGAACTAAATGAGATAACTTGTGCCAATTCTTGTATAGTCCCAGACACATGAAGAAATAGTAATGACCCAACACGAGCACCCAATCCTACTTGTCCGCTCCCATGTACTTCTTGTGCAAATAACACAATATAATGCCCCCCGGGAGGCGTGTCCTCTGGTATTCGAAGAGAAAAGGTAAATTCACCGTGCCTCCCCGGAGAAAGTGTGAGTGACTCTTGATTGGGACTTATCCAAGAAAGTGCATCTTCTGGCGTACCCAATAGTGTTTTGCCTGTTGTATTTTCTAATGAAAACGATTCCACCAACGGCAACAGTTTCATGGGTGCATCAGTATCATTGACGAGAAATAGGCTCACCGATGTTTCGGTTCCAGGATCAACAACTATTGTTTGCCGAACCGGAGCAACAGTCAAAGCACTCGCAGAATATGCCAACCCAAATAATCCGAAAGCAGAAAAAGTGAAAAAAAACAAAAGACGAAACATCATATCCATTAAGGATTTGCTATGAGGGTAAACGTAGCGGTGTGCGAATAACTTCCTTGACGAGTAAGATTTTGCTGAATAGACGCCTTAAACGTGAATACCCCAACTCTGTTCGTAGCCGGAGCAACATTTGTAGCGATAGACTGATCAACACCGGTAATAGCAGTATCCACACCTATAAGGCTATCTGCCCCTGCCCCAACAAATCCATACTCTTCTACCCCAGCAGTAACACTACCATCGGCAACATCATTAATATCATTACCGCCACTTACCAAATTTCCTGTTTCGGAGAGTGAAAGTGTATACCCGGTCACAGAATCAGTATTTACGGTAGTAGTAACCACAGCAGTCGATACGCTACTTGGCGATAATTGACCAAGATTGAGGGTTGTCGTACTAAGGGTTAACGATAAGATACCTCGCTCGAGTGCCTGGTATCCACCTCGAAGCACGTAACTTCCACCAGCCATATTTGCTGCCCCAAATTCTCCACCCGTTTGAAATACTTGATAATCGCCCCCCGTTACAACCATATCTTCAAAAGAAGACAGTGCATCCCCATAGATAACATAATCTCCGCCGGTCATAGCCGTATGTAAGACTCGTGGAAGTAAACAAAAAAAGCCGACAACAAGAAGAGGTAGACAAAATCGCGACATGAAAGCACCTAAACGGGCAATACAACGTTTCATAGAATAAGCCAAGTATATCATACCCTCCCACTCTTCGACTATCCCCCTCATTCCTCTTGACACTGTGGCTCGTGCCTGATATAGTATTCGCGCAACTTATTCCTATTTATTTTCTTTTTTTATTTGTAATTTTCCGATATAGTCCGCCTCGTGTGGATAAAACGGATTTCTCGCATTGTAGACTTATTTATGAATACTCATTACGAACTCCTCTGTATTTTTCCTGGAACCTTGGCCGAAGATGAATTGCCAAAGATTGTTGATGCTATAGAAAAAGTAATAACCGATAATGGCGGAACAAACATACAAAAAGAAGATATGGGCAAAAATAGACTTGCCTACCCTATCAAACAAATCCGCTACGGATATTTTTCTCTGTTTACGTTTCAAAATGACTCAGAAAGCATGCCGGTATTCCAAGCAAAACTTCGCCTCATGCCAAACATTCTTCGTACCCTCTTATCTTCATTTGATCCCACAGTGAAGCAAGCTCTCAAAGATCGCTTAGCAACACTCAAAGAACGAATGGACGCAAGTGGCATAAAAGCGCCAACCTCACGCATGAATGATGATGAGGATGCTGATGAAGAAGTACAAGAAGTGGTAAAACCAAAAGCAAAGAAAGTTCCTGCTGCCGAGGCGCCCAAAACTGAAATCCCAAAAATGGACAATGTCGCAAGTGAATCACCAAAAGAAAGTCCCGAAGAAACCCCTATCAATATGACTGATATTGATAAAAAATTGGACGAACTTTTAGATGATACCATGGCAGCATTGTAAAAATTATTAAGGGAGGAATAATTTTTAACACATATCCATATGGATCTAAACAGAGCAACAATCCTTGGGCGATTGACCCGAGACCCAGAAGTAAAAACGACACCAACTGGCCGAACCGTCACCAGTATGAGTGTAGCAACAGGCCGTGTATGGACTGACCAACAAGGCGTAAAACAAGAAAGAACCGAATACCACAATTGTGTGCTTTGGGGAAAGCTAGCAGAAATTGCCGGTCAATATCTATCAAAAGGCAGAAAAGTATACCTTGAAGGACGCATTGAAACACGAAGTTGGGATGCGCAAGACGGAACAAAAAAATATAGAACAGAAATTATTGTGGAAAATATGATTATGCTTGATGGGGCACGATCCGGTGGATCTGCTGAAGCAGGAGAATCGAGTGGAACAAGCACTCCTCCACCACAAGAAGACATTACTGAAGAAATTAAAGTAGAAGATATTCCTTTTTAAAAACCTATCGCTATGGCGACAAAAAAAGACAAGAAAAGAAAACATTGCTATTACTGCGTCAACAATATTCCAAGTATTGATTATAAAGATGCCGTAATACTTCGACGATTTACTTCTTCTTTCATGAAGATTGCTCCTCGAAGACGAAGTGGTCTTTGCGCACTTCACCAAAGAAAAGTGGCAACCGCCATTAAACAAGCTCGTATTGTGGGACTTCTTGCCTTCGTCCCTAAGTAAACAGAGGAATTTAAAAACACCCTTCGGTTCTCGAGGGGTGTTTTTTTATATAGTGAATATTTAACGCGATATGGGATTAACCCGGCTTCGCCGGGCAAGCAATTAACTTTTTGATTTGTGGGTTGGGGGAAAAATGGGTACAATAGAACTATTATTTGAGACACCTTCCTGTGAAAAAAATTTTCCACAGGAAGGATGGCTCGAGTATATACCTCCAAAAAACTGACTACTTGGACATGGCGTCGATAGTCTCCTCGCGCAAGAGGCGAAGAAGCGCCTGTACTTGAGTACCGCACTCGTGAAGAGACGTGGCCACAGAAAGGGTTGCGACCGAAGGCAGATTGGGCAGCCCACGTGAAACACGAAGCGCCTCGAGAACTGCTTCAAAAGCATCTTTCAAAGGCTGCTGGTTCTGAGGCGGCGTGTGAGTCATTTCCCACAAAGCCTGTTGTTGCCCATACCGCTGGGCAAACTCACCGAGAGTCAGCATTTCCATCCTCCATTGCTTGCAGGGCTCACGTTGAACCGAGCTTGGGATATTAAGTCATACAATAATTTTTGTGTCAAATATATGTCAACCATAGAACAATTTGAACGCAAACGCGATTCTGGGGTGGAAACAAATAAAGAAAAACGAGAACAACGTGAGGCAGAAAAAGACCCAGAACTCGCTGCTGCCGCCACTCTTGAACGAGCGGATTATTTGGTAAAAGAAGTAAAAAGTAATAAGCAGCAAATGCAAAATATTGTGCTTCACATGCAACAAGTGACCAAAGCAATTCAAAGCATTCGGCAACAACTCAATATTTCAGCGCAAGGTCACGACCCGTCGCTTGTACAAGATGCCGCGCAAATAAAAAAATTACAAACACTTATCGAAACCTACAAAACAGAACTTCTTGCAATGAAAGATGATTTAATAGCCATGCAACAAATAGAATTACAAAAACAAAATCCTACCGCGTCGCCAGAAACGATTGCTGCCGAGGCAGAGCGGATGGTGGTCATGATGATTGGGGAGTAAAAACTCCGTCCATGATTAAATAAAATAATTTTTTTATATTTTGCCTCGTATACATAAAATTTTTTCTTCGGTATATCTTACCATTGTGTGATATACTCCTTCATATTAGCAACTCAAAAAAATAGCACGCTATGCCTGTCGCATATTCAAAAAATACCCGTCGCGGTTTTGGCCTTTTAGAAATTATTGTTTCCATCGCCATTTTTACCATGTTTGCTATTGGGGTATATTCTGGTATTCAATTTGTATTTCGCCTCGTCTACCAATCCCGACTTCGTATTTTAGAAACGGCTATTTTAAATGAACACGTAGAAATTATTCGCAACATGCCATTTGAAGACATTGGTATTGTGAATGGCAGTCCGGCAGGGGTACTTGAACGAGAAACCGTGGTTACAAGAAACGGCATTGCATTTACCCTCACAAAAACCATTCGTAACATTGACGATCCATTTGATGGAACGATTGGTGGCGACCCAAACGATACGTCTCCAGCGGACTATAAACTGGTGGATATCAGTATCATATGTACATCTTGCGGGCAACGACAGCCTATTTCTGTTACCACGTTTATTTCCCCCAAATATTTAGAGGGTGACCCAACCAACGGAGCCTTATTTATTGAAGTATTTGATGCCACACCACTTCCTGTTGCCGGGGCCACTGTTCATGTGGTAGCCAGCTCTACCGATCCGGCAATAGACATAACCGATACCACAGATAACGACGGCATGCTTCGCATTATTGACCTGCCGGCAGGAATTCAGGCATATCACATTACTGTTACAAAAAATGGGTATACTAGCGAAGGAACACTCGCTCCTACAGAAGAGATCCCCAATCCAACAAAACTCCCAGCATCAGTCATTGCACAAGATGTCACATCCATTAGTTTTTCTATTGACGAAATAGCCACACTTGAAATTGCAACGCAAAATGCTTCGTGCCAGCCGGTTGGCGATGCCTCACTCCATGTGCTTGGGACCAAAAGAAGTGGCACAGAGCCCGACACATTTTTGGTTGATGATGACATTACCACCAATGCAGGTGGGTTGTTTAGCATGACCAATTTGGTATGGGACGCCTACGGCATACAAACAAGCGGATATGACGCGATTGGCACTATTCCAAGCATTCCCATACAACTTTTTCCAGGAGTCACACAACCCGTGACCATGGTACTCGGGCCCAATACGGCAAACTCTGTTATTGTGCATGTTATGGATAGCGTTACCGAACAACCAGTTTCGTCTGCTACCGTCACGGTGACTGCAAATGGCTACAACCAATCAAAAATTACCGGTGTGGGGAGTGTTGGTCAAACCGATTGGTCGGGTGGCAATGGCCAAACAATCATGCAAAATGAAACCCAATATGCACTTGATGATGGTGGTATCGAAACCACCGATGATCCGGGCAATATTACCCTCAGAGAACTCGGCGGATTGTTTGTTCCAAGCGGGGTGCTTGAATCATCAACCTTTGATTTAGGAGTATCTGCAAATTTTGTCAATATTATTTGGGAGCCTCTGGCACAACCAGTAGAAACGGGCGAAGATGCCGTGTCGTTTCAATTAGCCACAAGTAATACCAGCACCCCCGATACTTGGGAATACATTGGCCCCGATGGAACAGCAAATACCTATTACACCAGCAATGCATTCGCCCTTTCAGAAGAACATGCAAATAATCAATACGTCCGCTACAAAGCATTCTTAGAAACAGAAACAACCACATCGACCCCAACACTCTCCGAGGTGTCACTTACCTATACCACAAGTTGTACGCCGCCAGGCCAAACGTATTTTGGCAATCTGACGTCAGGAGAAACCTATGTAGTCACTGTTTCTCGAGATGGCTACGAACAAAAACAAGAAGAAGTGGTCGTAGACGGCGACATGATTGTGTCGGTACTGTTGGAATCGGAATAATAGCATATATATGAATACCCATATCACACATAAAAAAGGATTTACCTTAGTGGAACTCTTGGTGACGATGGGAATTTTTTCTATTTTGTCTCTTGGTATTTCTTGGGTTTTTATTACAAGCCTCCGTACCAATGATGTGATTTGGAAACAACTTTCAACACAAAGTGATGCACGCAAAGTATTACAAGAAGTAAAAGATTCGCTGCGAAAAGCAGAACAATCCGACCTCGGGGCCTACCCTATTATGGCAGCAAGTAGTACCGGAATTATTTTTTTTAGCAATATAGATGAAGATACAAATAGAGAACGAATCCGTATTTGGCTTTCTGGAACAACAATATATCGAGGCATTATTCATCCATCTGGAAATCCCCTCGCATATAATGGGCAAGAAGAAGCAATCACTGAAATAGCCCATTATGTTATCAATACAGCTGGCGGAACGCCGTTATTTTCATATTATAATAATACGTATACCGGAGAAGAAGACCCTCTTGAAGAACCACTTGACCTCACCGAGATACGCGCCATACGAATACAACTTGATGTTGAAGAAAACCCAGGGAAAAGCCCTGTACCATTTCATGCAGAATCATTGGTGCATGTGAGAAATTTGAAAGATAATTAACCCGGCTTCGCTCCGCTACGCCGGGCAGGCCACGCTGAGCGGGGCAGGCACGTTATGTCATTGCCTCGGAATGATATGTACTCACTTTCCCTTCTTGCTTGCCCGGCGTAGCCCGCAGGCGAAGTCGGGTTCCATGCTGCCATTTATAAAACCCCCTATGCTCCACCTTTTATCAAATCTCACTCAAAACAAACGCGGCAACTCCTTGCTGTTTATTTTAGTATTCGGCTCTCTTGCCACCATGATTATTACTACGGGTGTTGCTGCGTATGCATTGTTTGAACATCGTGCATCAAATCGTGTGCATGCCCGCGATATGGCATTTCATATTGCAGAGGCAGGTATTAGTTACTATCGATGGCACCTGGCACATAATCCCAACGACTTTACCGATGGAACAGGAGAACCGGGGCCCTATATTCATGAATATGCAGATAAAGATGGAAACACGATTGGATACTTTTCACTTGAAATAGACGAACCACTTGTAGGCAGCACCGTTGCAACCATTCGTTCAACTGGCTGGGTGGATTGGATGCCCGAAAGTACTCGTACGATTCAAATTCGTACCGGCTTCCCGGCACTCGCCGATTATACGTTTTTATCGAACGCAAACATGAATTTTAGTTTTACCACAGAAGTCCATGGGCAAATACACTCAAATGGGGGTATTCGATTTGATGGAACCACCGATTCCTGGGTAAGGAGTGCACGGGAAACATATACATATGAAAACCAAACACATAATGGCGTATGGGGTGGGGGTGGTCCACGAGATTTTTGGCAATTTCCCGTACCGGCAATTGATTTTAATGCGATTACTGCGGACGTAGGAGCAATACAAACAGCATCAAACGAACCCGAAGGTATCCATTTTAATTCTTCAGGAGACGAGGGATGGCATTTTGTATTTGAAGGAGAAACATTTGATGTATACAGAGTGACCGATGTTGATTGTTACAATGGATCAGGTCGGTGGCGTTTTAACCGTTGGCAAGGTTGGTATTGGGACGGCACAACGTATTGCTACGATATTGGAGCAGAAACATTTATAGAAACAAGAAACATTCCAGAAAATGGATCTATCTTTGTCGAAGACGCTGTATGGGTAGAAGGAGTAATCAATGGACGTGTTACTCTGGGGGTAGGAAGTTTCCCTGTGCAGCAACCATATCACCCTATATATATTTCTGGAAATATTACCTATACCGAACAAGGTGGTGATGACGTCTTAGGGCTCATTACCCAAGGAGATATTATCGTGCCATACCAAGTCCCCGACGATATGACCATTCATGCAGCCATGCTATCACAATTTGGCCTTATCAATCGCCCCTATTATGATGAAGACCTCAAAAATAGTTTGACTATTTTTGGATCACAAATTTCCTACAGTGGTGGCGGTTGGAAATATGTGAATGGCTGGGGCAATGTTATTTCAGGGTTTGAAGATACCTTCCACACCTACGACGCAAACCTGAAATACTATCCCCCTCCTGGTTTTCCAGTTGGCGATACGTATGAATTGATTAGTTGGGAGGAATTGGAGTAAACAAATTAACTTTTTCTTACTCCTAGAATACGACGTGCCGACTCGTTATGTCATTGCTTCGCCAGAGGAGGCGTGGCTCGCAATGACATATGGCAAAATAAAATATTTTTTGGTATACTATTGTCATGTTTATATTTTCTCCTATGCCTCAAAAAGTTACCAAAGGAGTCATCACTGTCGCGGGATTAGGTACCCGATTTTTGCCTGCAACCAAAGCCATGCCAAAAGAAATGCTCCCCGTGCTTGATAAACCCGTGGTGCAATACATTGTCGAAGAAATGGCGGCAAGTGGTATTAAAGAAATTATTTTTGTAACATCTTCTCAAAAAAGAGCTATTGAAGATCATTTTGACAGAGACAAACATTTTGAAGACTATTTAAAAAGTAAGGGTAAATTAGATAAATTACAAGAATTAATTGATCTCTCAAAAAAAGTACGATTTTTTTATACGCGTCAAGCAGAACCTTTGGGTAATGGGCACGCGCTTCTTTGTGCCAAAGAATTTATTGGCGACGAGCCTTTTGCTTTTTCAGATGGCGATAGTATTATTGATGCAAAAACACCTGTTATTAAACAATTATTGTCTGTATTTAGCAAAAAAAAGTCGTCTATTATTGGGGTCCAACGCATTACAGATACAGAAGCCATGATCAAATATGGCAATGTATACGGCAAACAAACCAGTGAAAAAAGGGTATTTAAAGTATCACAATTTATAGAAAAACCAGATATTGATCATGTATCACCTCATGGATTAATCGTTGGTGGAATGCGATATATTTTTACCAAAGATATTTGGGCTATTTTAGAAAAGCAAGGCGTAGGAAGAAGTGGCGAAATTTGGCTTGCTGACGCAGCCAATACCTTGGCAAAGAAAAAACCATTTTTTGCGTATGAATATGACGGTGTGTATTTTGATACCGGAGATAAGCTAGCATTACTCAAAACAAGTATTCATTTTGCCAAAAAACAGGGGTTGCTCTAAACTTACCCTATGAAAAATCGTTTTTCACTTGTATCACTTTGCTTGATTATTTCAGGAATTTTTTTGTTTGGAAATGTGCCTGTAAGTGCCCAATCACCAAGTAGTGCCCCCATAGGCAGATACTGTGATTTTTCAGTATCCATTATCGGAGTAAACGAACAAACTGCTGGTAATATAGCAAATTTGACAGTCGAGCAACAAGCAACATTTTTAAAAAATAATCAAGGACAATCATTTTGTTCTGCCGAAAGAAAGTCAACACAAGAAGGTTCTTTCTATGGAAGAAGGTTATACCAATTTGGAGATAAAATTAATGTTCTCGATATTTATAACAGATTTAGTGCTATTAGCAAAAGTGATGCAGAAAAAGAACCAAAACCCGCCCTTTTTTTTGACGGAGAAATAATGAAAACGCTCGAAGCCGATGGATCTGAATTTACGTGTTATCCACTGCCGGGGGATGTTTTTATTCGATATGCTGATTTAACCAATACACAATACTTAAGTGCGGAAGGGGCTGGCATTACAAGAAATGCTGTCAATAAACAATCTTGTCCTGAAATTAATGGACGTTTTTACGTTCCCATAGGTAATGATCTCGCATATATATTTGCAATTGATATTATTACAGGACCTCTTGCATATACAGGTGACGATCAATTTGGAGAAGGCACGGGACCCGGAACCGGCATTGCCAAAATGGCAACAGAACTCAATAGAATTAATGCGTCATCAATCCCAGAATTTTTAGGAAAATTGATTAAAATCGCCATGGGCATTTTAGGCACAATTGCGCTTGTCATTATTGTGTATGCAGGTATTCTATGGATGACAGCGGCCGGAAATTCTACCCGTGAAAAAGAAGCCTTGGACACTATTTTTTGGGCAATTTTAGGCGTGATTGTAATTTTAAGTAGCTACGCGTTAGTTAAATTTATTATTGGTAATGCTTTCTAGTTCCCCCGCCATCAGCCAGACTCAGTTTTGACTACACCGTCCCCCGATGGAAAATCAAACATTTCTTTTTAAACAAATCACCCAATTTCAACCCTGTCTATGAAAAAACCCTTTTCAAAATCACACACGTCTTTCGTAAAAATAGTCTGTCTTATTGTTGTTCCACTTATCACACTTGGACTTGGCTGCAAAGGCCCATCAAGTGTTGAGCAAGCGGCTATTCAACCCGTGGTATTAAATTATTGGACCGTATTTAACGATGTTCCACTCCTTCGTCAATTAGCCGATGAATATACGGCTACAAAGCCATACCTTACTATTAACATTCGCCAAGTACGTTACGAAGAATTAGATACATTATTTGTAAATGCACTTGCCGACGATATTGCCCCAGATATTATTTCTGTCCACAACAGAATGCTTCGAAAATATCAACCCCGATTATCGGCCATGCCAAGTTCCGTGAGTGTGGCGAACGTGTTTATCGAGGGTCAATATGCACAACAAGTTGTGGTTGATGTGCAACCACAAGCCATGCCATCTCTTACCACACTCAAAGCGGCCTATATTAGTACTGTTCCAGACGATATTACTATTGGCGGACAAATATACGGATTACCGCTCAGTGTTGATACGTTAGCCATATATTATAATACAGATTTATTAGATAGAGCTGGCGTAGCCACACCACCAACGACGTGGGAAGAATTTTTAGATGCCGTAAAAAAGAGCACAAAATTTGCTCAAAATGGAGACATTATTCAATCCGGTGTAGCCATGGGAACAGGCGCGAATATTTCCAATTCCCCCGACATGTTAGCATTACTCATGATGCAAAAAGGGTTAGAAATAACTCGTGGAAATTCTGTGCTATTCAATAGTGATATTAGACAACTTCGCAGTACTCACCCAGCACTTGAAGCCCTCCGTTTTTATACCGATTTTGCACGCCCAACAAAAGATGTGTATTCTTGGAATAAAGAAAAAAGTGATGCTTTGGGAGCCTTTACTCGTGGCCAATCGGTATTTTATGTTGGATATGCCTTTGACCAGGCTCGCATTCGTGTGAGTGCTCCTCAAATGAATATTGGGGTCATTCCCATTCCACAGCTTGACCCAAGCCGCCCGGTAAATGTGGCAAATTATTGGGTAGAAAGTGTGGTGCTTAAATCACAAAACCGAGATGTAGCGTGGGATTTTGTTCGATTTATTACCACACCAGCCAATGTGCAGGTGTATACCAATGCGCTTCGGGTTCCTTCGCCATACAGACAACATATTGCTGCACAAAGTGAAGATCCGTTACTCGCTCCTTTTGTTGGGCAAATTTTAACAGCAAAAAATTGGTATAGAGGCAGAAATGTTGATGTTGCGGATCGTGCACTCAGCAATTTGATTGATGCATATTTAGAACCCTATGCCGTCAATGTTGCACCAGATCAACGAGATGTTAATTTAATTGAAGATGCTGCGGCAATTATTCAACAAACCATGTAACG
>JAGOTR010000021.1 GCA_018061685.1 Candidatus Magasanikiibacteriota bacterium | reverse complement strand
CGTTTGGATTATCATACATTCCAAATGATGGTGTGGGATTGGCTCGATTAGAATTTATTTTTTCTAACTTTATTCGCATCCACCCGTTAGCCCTGGTGCATTACAACCGTCTCAAAGATAAAAAGGCAAAAAAACAAATTGATTTGCTCACCACTGGGTATAAGAAAAAAACAGACTATTGTGTTGATAAATTGGCAGAGGGGATTGCCCGTATTGCAGCTGCATCGTACAAAAACGATGTTATTGTTCGATTATCTGATTTTAAAACCAATGAATACGCCACCATGATTGGTGGAAAAGAATTTGAACCAAAAGAAGAAAACCCAATGCTCGGCTGGCGGGGAGCAAGTCGCTATTATTCTAAAGAATATAAAGAAGCTTTTCGATTAGAATGTCAGGCAATTAAAAAAGTACGAGATGAATGGGGGCTCACCAATGTGATTGTCATGGTACCCTTTTGTCGTACACCAGAAGAAGGAAAAAAGGTATTAGAAACCATGGCCGAATTTGGATTAAAACAAGGCGACAATGGATTGCAAGTATATGTGATGTGTGAAATTCCATCCAATGTTATTTTGGCAGAAGAATTTGCCAAAATATTCGATGGATTTAGTATTGGCTCAAACGATTTAACGCAGCTCACCTTGGGTTTGGATCGAGATACTGGCAACTTAATGCATATTGGCGACGCCACAAACCCTGCAGTAAAAAAACTTATTCAAGATGTGATTCGTGTGGCACATGCACACAAAAAGAAAATTGGTATTTGTGGCCAAGCACCCAGCGATTCTCCAGAATTTGCTGAATTTTTGGTGCGTGAAGGTATCGATAGTATTTCATTGAACCCCGACACCATTATAGAAACCCGAACACGCATAGCGGCAGTAGAAAAAACACTCGGAAAAAAAGGCAAAAAAACGCATGCGGGGTATTTGAGTATTGTGGCAGCCTTCGGTATCTTTGCCGCAGGTCTCATGGGGCTTGGGGCTGGGTGTGGGTCACTCCAACCGCAAGAAGATGTAGGTTCCTATATTGCCCCGGCCGTGATTCGAGAAAAAATAGAAGAAAAAAAACAAGCGGAAGAAAAAGATGGTGTGTACACAAGTACGCTCACTGATACGAGTTTTGATGCCTTTACGCTCAAATACCCTGCCAATTGGCAAGTAGCCCATTTTGAACAAGGAGTGAGCATAAGTAATAGTATGATTGATGGTGGTGGTCTGCGATATATGAGTATCTATACACAAGTGCAGCCAGTGACAAGTGATACCTCAACCTATGAAACTATTTCCGTTGATGGGTATACCGCACAAAAAATACGCTCAAAAGATACTATCACCCAACAAGAGCTCCTGTTTATTATTATAGAACGAGCAGGTGACCGATTGATTATAGAAGGAACGGCAGATGTCGTAGAACGAATGCTCCCTACATTTCAATTTTTAGATGGTCCACCAGATGCTGCTTCCCCCACTGTGATACAGCAATGGGGAAAACCAGAAACCGTCATGTGTGCACAAGTTATGACCTATGCGAAACAATCAGAAAGTGCTACGTGTGAGGTATTTCCTACACCCTGCGATGTGCCAAGTGGGTGGGTACAGTGTGATATGAGCGAGCCTGTGCTTGCGTTATAGTGACTTGGGAGTCGATCTATTTGAAAGCAATCACATTCGTTTATCGAGATGCCGTTGCGAACAGTCAAAAAATCATCCATATAGGGTGATTTTTTGTTTGTAACAAATATATACCTATAAAAAATGGCTTATTTTAGCTCATAATATGTTTTTGTATATTGACAAAAGATTCTTTTTATGGTATATTGCTTCGTTCTTATCGTGCCTCATGGCATGTTGAGGCATGATGTTTACAATCTAGGTATTGGTATGGATTATGAATAAGATAGGGCAGTGGTTGCTCTCTATTTTTTTCATGGTCCATATCGGCCCATGGCAACCTGCAACAGGAGAATCCGATGCGATTCATGTTTTTTGTGTTGTGGCTTCTTTCTGGTTGTATCGAGAATACGGTATCTCAGGAAGGGGAGGCGATGGACATGTCCGTCGCAACCTCGACCCCTGATGCCACCCCGGCGGCACAGCCCGCAGGGGAAGACGAAGATGGAGACGACGTCTCGGACGTCGTCGACAACTGCCCGATGGTCGCCAACGCAAACCAGCTCGACACCGACAACGACGGTGATGGCAACCTCTGCGACGCCTGCCCCCTCGATGCCGACAACGACGCCGACGGCGACGGGCGTTGTTTCGATGTAGACAACTGCCCCGAGATGCACAACCCCGACCAGCTCGACAGAGACGACGATGGTATCGGCGACGCCTGTGACAACTTCACCCAGATCGAGCCTGGGCGATGTATCGTTCGCTCCGCGTTCGAGGTTCGAGACTCGGACACGGATGAAGTTCTCGAGACTGGGGAGGTCACCACCGAGGTGGCCTGCTGCAACATCGACAACGACTGCCAGGGCAGCCCGAACGGGCCGTTCTGCGTGTTGGACGCCATGCTCGCCGAGGCTATTGGTGAGCACACGGTGGCCACCTGCCAGCCGTGTCTGCAACTGCCATTGCGGTTTGACGCGCGTCACCCTGGGTGCGATCAGGGTGAGACGTGCGTCTGGGGGGTCTCCGATTTGACCCCTGATGGTTATGTCGATGAGCTTCTCTCCCGTCACGGGAGCGGGCTTGTCGGTCTTCCCAACCAGTCAGTCTGGTGGTGCGAAGAATTGTAACCATTTCCTGTTCCTGATGCTTTCATGCGTCTGACTGTCCCCGATATCAATCGGGATCATTCAGCAAAGAAAGCATCGGGGAAAGTCAAAAAACCACCATATATATGGTGGTTTTTTGTTTGTATATGTTTGACGAAAGAATATCTATGAGAGAAGTTAATCGTATGAGAAGCAGATTGCTAATGGCGTGTAGCATATTTGTTGTTGCCTATATCGCTTCTTTTGAAGATAAACGGTATGTTTGTCGTTATTAACTATAAACACTGGCGAGCCTTCATATAATCCACAACTGTTGGTGTTGCACCTGCTTTGATTTCGTTCACTCGCGTCTCACCTAATGTTGTGTAAAAGCAGGCTTCCATTTCAGGAGTTAGCTGCGTAGGAACTTGTGCTGGATCAATGCCAAGTTTTTCCAATGTTTTTTCTTGATTTTCTGATAAGAGTGGGTGTTTATCATCAGACGCTGTAGGAGTGGTATCGCTTTCTTTGATTGAGGATGGTATAGGGATTATGGTATCTATGTTATTTATAAACAGCGGTTTTATGTTAAAAGGATCCGCTATATAGACAAAGATGCCTAGCAAAATAAGAACAAAAAAAATGATGCCTAAGGTGGTAAAGAATATCTGTAAAAACTTTTTCATAGGAAGAGTATATAGTATGTTTAATATAGCATGTATCTGTCAAAATATATACAATAAAAAACCCTTCTTATGAAGGGTTTTTTATTCTGGCGGACCGGACGGGACTCGAACCCGCAACTTCTGCCGTGACAGGGCAGTGCTCTAACCATTGAACTACCGGTCCAGGTTGACTGTTAACAGTTAACTTTTAACAATTAACAAATGGAATAATTGTTCTCAAAATTTAATTGCCTGCCGGGCATAGCCCCGACCAGAGTCGGGGCGACGACGGGTTATTTCGTTCCGTGCATTTTTTCGTGCAATTTTTCGCCAGCTGTTTTTGCTTTTGCCATTCTTTTTAATTTTTTTGCATTTCTGGTAACTTTTAATGCTAATCGGCGAATAGCCTCTCGTTGATTGTTTTTCTTTCTCATTCCCATATACAGAGGTAATAGTAAATAACTGATAGTGCTCACAGTATAAAGCAAATATTCGCTCTCGTCAAGTCTTTTTTCCGTGCATAACAAACAAAAAACACCACAGTGTGTTCAACGCGAGCAGAGAGTAAAGGAGGGGGTACTCCCGCTCAGCGTTGAACACGCTAGGGTGTTTTGTAGGAAAGATCGATACTATGTTCAATGCGAGCAGAGAGTAAAGGAGGGGGTACTCCCGCTCAGCATTGAACAGATTATCGACCTTTTTGTTTTTAAATTTGACACAGTCTAGCACCTCTCACGGAGTTTGTCAAGTGTTTGTGGTCCGTATTGATTTTTTTTGTGGATAAACTCTACATATTATATAACAAAAAACTCCTCCAGTAGAGAAATTTTTTGTGCATATCCCTCCAAGTCGGGATAATTATTTAATAGTATTGACGATTTGTGCAAAAACGTCTGGTTTTTCAGCAGCGATTTGAGATAACATTTTTCTGTTTAAACCAATTTCTTTTGCTTTTAATTTGCCGGTAAATACACTATAACTCAATCCAAACGTGCGAACGGCCGCATTGATACGAACTTGCCACAAATTGCGAGCCAATCTTTTTTTGACACGGCGATCTCGGTACGCATGCATGCCCGCGTGGGTATCAGCTGTTTTTGCTGCTTTGATCAAATTTTTTCTTCCATTACCAAAACCTTTCACTCGTTTCATGAGTGATCGGCGTTTTTTGGCATGGATCATTCCTCTTTTGACTCTAGGCATATAGGGAAAATTTTATTTTGTTCACAACGTGTATTAGAGCGCATGTGGCATGGCGCGAATAATGGTTTTTTTCTGAGCTAAGGCAATAACTTTATCAGATCGTTTATTTCGTTTTGTTTTTCCACTCTCTCGAGCGTTAAAGTGATCCTGACCATCAGTTCTTTTCATGATTTTCATCACTTTCTTTCCATCTTTTTTCGATTTTTTAATCACAAAACGTTTTGCGGTTGCTTTGTGCGTTTTTATTTTAGGCATAGTACAGGATACAGAAGATGATTCTAAAGATAGTATAGTAGCGACAGTATACGGGTTTTCTATTCTCTCGTCAAGGGCAAAACTGTGTATGACCCTGTCTCCGCCCTGCGGGGCTTCGCCAGGCAAGCCCGGCATCTTAATCTGGGCAGACTTGGGAAAAGTATTGTTTTATTCTTCGGTTTCTTCCTCTGTGGAGGTGGCTTGGGTGGGGGATTGTTTGGTAACAAGGGCTATAATCTTTACTCCTTGGCGTTGGGCTTCTTGATCGTATTTCACAGGGATAGCTTCGTTCAGAAGGGTAAAAAACTTTGCAATCATGTCAAATCCAAGTTCGCTTTTGTACTTTTCTGCTCCACGAAGGATAATTTCCAATTTAATTTTATCTCCACGCTCTAAAAATTTTATGGCTTGTTTTTTCTTTGTTTCAATATCGCCAAGCCCAATTCGTACAGAAAGACGGATACCTTTTACTTCACCCGTGTGGCTTTTTACTTTTTGTTTTCTGAGTTCTTTTTCTTTTTGATATTTAAAATGTTTAAAATTTTTGAGTTGAGCTACCGGGGGGTCTATTTTTGGGTTAATTTCGACGAGATCCAATTCTAATTCACGGGCTTTTTCTAAGGCAGCTTCAAGAGAAAATACCCCTAAATTTTCTCCCGCCTCGTCGATGAGTCGAATTTCGGGAGCGGTAATACGATCATTTATTTTAAAATGGGGGAGTAGGTCTTTTTTTGGTCTTCTTTTTCTGGAGATGCGCATAGGGGAATATTATTTTTTTCTTTGAAGTAATAGATTAATTGTTTTTTTAAAAATTTCCAACCGGATCCACTTTTCAAAAATTTTTCTCTTCCAAGAGCATCCTTTTTTGTGAGGTATGCTTCGGCATAAATTATTTTCCAAGGCCTGTATCGTTTTGTCGATTGATTTATACCTGCATTATGGTAGCTGAGTCTTTTTTTCAAATCTGTTGTATACCCAATATAATGTCGATCTGGATGATACATTGATTCTAAAAAATAAACAATATGATACATATATCCCTCCCTTAACCTATATGTATATAAATAAAATTTTTTTATGTTTTTTCTAGTGGGTTCGCCACGAGGACGCGACCATTGTTTCGACTACGTTGCCGCGTAAAGTCGCTGATGCTCCTACGCGGTGCGAAGATACACTTCTTACGTAAGAGTCTTTTCTAGCTGGTTCGCCACGAGGACGCGACCATTGTTTTGACTACGTTGCCGCGTAAAGTCGCTGATGCTCCTACGCGGTGCGAACATACACTTCTTACGTAAGAGTCTTTTCTAGCTGGTTCGCCACGAGGACGCGACCATTGTTTCGACTACGTTGCCGCGTAAAGTCGCTGATGCTCCTACGCGGCACGAAAATACGCTCCTCACGTCGCGTCTTTTCGTGGAGATGCCGAGAATTGAACTCGGGTCTAGAGCGGGTTCCCTATACGATACTACATACATATCCACATTTGGGTGACACTTTGCCTTAAAACGTGGCAAAAAGACAAAGTGGTTGCCCGAAATTGTACTTTCAGAAAAAAGGCACGGGCACAGCCTTAAATCCTACACTCAATAGGGTGACACCGGCGACTTGCTATTGAGTATCGCAAGGCCAATGGCTGAAGTACTTAAACGACAGCGGATGCGAATGTAGGGACACTGAATGCGCGAGCAACAGCGTTTTTCACTCGACTTACTACGTTTGCACGTAAAGTGTGCCCTGTTTTACGAGAGGTGGGCGAACTCGGTATGCACTTATAGACAACTGATCCGTCTATCGAATCCTGTCATCCCCGCGAAAAGTGGCGAGCTTGCGAGCACTTTTCGCGTCACGTGGGAGCGTAGCGACTCTACGTGACCGTTGTATAGCGAGGCAACCTCGAAACTTTTCGCAGGGACAAACTGTTGTATTATTATAGTCGTGTTGTAATGATCTTGTTAATATATTCCCTTTATAGCTCGTCTGGTTTCTCTTTTTGCCTCGCGATCTTTTATTGTTTTTCGCTTATCATAGAGCTTTTTTCCTTTGGCAACGGCTATTTCTACCTTTATTCTGCGGCCTTTAGTATATAGGGAAAGAGGAATGATTGTCAAGCCTTTTTCCTCTGATTTTCCTCTTAAATAAGCGATTTCTTTTTTGGAAAGGAGTAATTTTCTTGTTCTATCAGGATCGTATGTGGGAAGTGCTCCTGCATAGGCATATTTTGGTATATGGAGGTTCAAAATTGTGGCTTCCATATTATGAAACGTGACATAGGCCCCAGCCAGGCGTGCTTGCCGTGTTCGGAGGGATTTGACCTCTTGTCCAGTTAATACAAAGCCAGCCTCAAAGGTTTCGAGGATTTCGTATTCAAATCGAGCTGTTTTGTTGATACCGTATACCATACGTCATATATTGTACTAGAAAGAGGGAGTATTGTATACTAAGAGCATCTATATTTCAACTATTGTTTCATGTTGAGCTACTTATTTGGAATCATTGCCGGAGGGGTAACGTTTGTCGGATTATTTTTGTTTCAAACATTTCCTCTGTGGTGGGTACTTTTAGGGGTTTTTTTGTTTGTATCTGCTGTTTTGTTTTTGTTGTTTTGGTATGCAAAGCACCGATTATCTTGGGGAGTGCAGCCATATATATTGGCCATGACTATGCTGGTAAGTAGTATTGCCCTCATGAGTGTTGTGGATACTGATTGGGTGCGAAGGCTGGTATTGTGGCTGGGGAGTGGGCTGATTGGTCTTTTGTATGCATGGAATGCTTCGCAAAAGCAGGGGAGCCCTTTTTCAGGAAAACCCTATCGTCGGTTTATTACCATGCTCATGGTGTTTGAGGTATATGCTATGAGTACTTTTTTATTTGCATTATCATCGTTTTTTTTATCACCAACATTTTTTTTACTGTTAGTTTTTTTGGGAGCGTGTATGTATGGTATGGTGTCTATACAAATATGGCGGCTCTATTTGGGCGGAACCATAAAAAGTTTTTTTATTTGGGGGTGGGTAGTGGGTATTATTACGTTTGAATTTATTTGGATTATTTATTTACTGCCATTTGCCTATCCAGTGTTAGCCCTTCTCGTCACATGGATTTGGTATATGCTACAATTATTTATTCGATTTCATTTGGGCGAACGGGGTATTATTTGGAAAAAGCAAATTATTTTTTTGAGTATTAATGTGGCGTTATATGCTTTGATCCTTGCTTTTTTTGTGCGTTGGGTCTGAATTAACAATTAACATATAACTATTAACAGTTAACTTGGTGATATTGTTAATAGTTAATTGTTAACTGTTAATAGTTAATTGTTTTATGAAAATTCCTCCTCATTTGCCGAAGAAGACGAAAAATTTAATTCAGAAAGAAACGTATCGCTCGCTTATTGTATTGGGGGTTTTGATTGTTATTGCGTTTGTTGCGGCCATTGCGGCAACACTTACGACTATTGCGTGGATTGCACCGTTTTCTTTGGGTGATACGTCATTATCTTCGTATCGAAGCCCTCGTTCTTCGGACTATACTGAATCCGTGCTTGATGTACAGGTAGAAAAACAAATGCAACAACGGATGGTGCGTGTGTATGATACAAGAGAAAAAATCGGCCAAGCCTATTATGCCCCCTCGGGGTTGGTGGGGCGCGCGGTGATGCTGACAAGTAGTGGTTGGGCAGTGCTGCACCAGAGTGAGTATACGCCAGGTGAAGAGCGTTATTGGGAATCGGTGAATCATCAAGGAATAGTATTCCCCATCAACGATGTGGTATTTGATCCGGTGAGTGAGTTAGTGTATATCAACATCGAAGGTGATGGATTCCGTGGTGATGTTTCTTTTCCTGATTGGAATGATATCGATGTTGACGGTCCGGTGTTTGCTGTAAATGAATATGGCAGTCGTCCATTTGCATTGGGATCTTTCATTGCTTCTGATACAAACGACGTGTATGCGATTTCTGCACCACGATTTTTTTACCAACTGACGGGCACGGGTGAACCAGGCGACATTATGGTGAGCGAGGCAGGTGCATTTTTAGGATTTTTACATGCAGACAATAGGCTTATTCCAAGTTGGCTTATGAGTAGTCAGCTTCAAGAGCTTTTTGCAAATAAAAAAATAGCGTATACCGGTCTTTCGGTAAAAGGCACCACCGTACGTGCCTATACAGACGAGAGTACCTTTCAAGCAGTGCATGGGTTGTATGTGACCCAAAGTTCTACTCGCGCGACAACGAGTACGCTTGGGGTGGGTGATGTGATTGTGCGTGTCAATGGTATCCCGTTTGATGAAGCAAGTGTCGCTCGACATATTATATTTGCACAGAGTCCTGTGCGCGTCGAGGTACTCCGTCAGGGTGTTGTTATTGAAATGGATATTGAAAAGCAACCAGTGTCATTATAATTGTGCCTGCACAGGGGTGGTGTGTCTTAGGAAATTTTTTTTGTGAGAGAGTGTCCGTTTGAGAGTGATTTTTTGGCCATTTATAGTGAAATAGTGTATACTTATGTACGATCCCGTTTACGCCTGATGGCTTCGCCGGTTTGCCTAGCCGGTAGATAGGGTAAACTGGCGAAAAGTACGAAATAAATTCAGGATGACAAAAAATTGTAATTTCAATTTCAATCTTATTCTTATTCTCCCGCCAGACCTATGTTTCACTCATCAGTTCGTACACTTAAAAAAGGATCAAAGCTCATGATTCTTTCGGGCATATTGATTGGGTTGGTATCGCTTTTGGTAAGTTTGTTATTTCCACTTCAATATCGTGCCGACGCGCAGGTGTTTATTATTTCTAAATCTCGATATGGGGTGGACCCCTATACTGTAGTAAAGTCTGCTGAACGGGTTGGAGAAAATATGGCACAGGTATTAAAAACCGATGATTTTTATCAAAAAGTAATTACACAAGAAGGCTATACACTCGACCTCAAACAATTTGAAGGGGTGCCTGAAAGAATCAAAAGAAAACGATGGCAAAAAACCATTCAGTCATCTGTTGTATTTGGTACTGGAGTACTCAATGTGAGCGCGTATCACACCGACCCCAACCAAGCAAAAGCATTTGCTGGCGCAACGGTTGATACCGTAGTTTCAAAAGGGTGGGAATACGTGGGCGGAGATGTCACCATGAAGGTCGTAAATAATCCTGTGGTGAGCCGATTCCCCGTACGCCCCAATGTAATTGCCAATACCGTGCTTGGGTTTGTTGTAGGGGTACTGCTTATGGGTGTGTTTGTGCTTCGAAGAAAATAATGGTTATTATTATTTTATACACATAATTTTTTATCTATCACACTAATATTTTTATATGGCCGATCTTCAACCACAGTTTGATTTTTTAGAAGCGTATATTCATGATTTATTTACTGAAAGCGGTTTTGGAGAAATGTCTGAAGAAACAAAAAATAAGTTTCTTCCACAGTTTGTTGCAGAAGCGCAGCGTCGTTTAGGATTGGCAGTCTTACCACTTCTTTCCGAAGAACGTGCCGAAGAGTTTGTGTCTCTTATGGAACAAGAAGATATGTCACACGAAGAATTAAAAAACTTCTGGCACCGCAGTGTTCCACAATTTGACGAGGTGGTACAACAAACATTACAAAATTTTTCAAAAGAATTTACCCAAGTATTTCAAAACATGTCATAACTATTTTTGATGTGTATGTCTGTCCCAACACAATCACAACTTGATGAGCAAAAAAAAGAGTTGCAATTACAACTATCGCAACTCAAAGTTGCGTATGCACAGTTTGTGGCAGTATGGGAGAAACTAGAAGAAACCGAAAAAGATCTGTTGGCAGAATTACATCAACATATTGATAAAAATCAGATTCATTCTCTTTTACACACAATAGATTCTCTTAAACACTAACGCGTCTATGGCATCACCAGAACGATCAAAACAAAAAGAAGCGGCATCCATTGATCCACATGCCGTGCAAGCACAATATAGAAAAGATACGGTTATTCTTTTAAATAGGCAAGGCGTGCAAGAACAATTCAAACTTGAAAATACCGGGCAAATTTTGGCAGGAAAATTTGTGGTAGAAGTAACACCGGTCGGTGGCGGACCACGTGAGCGATTAGAACTTCCAGTGGTTCCTGAAATCGTGCCGTTTCAAACAGGTGCTGTTATTGGCGAGTATACGGTGGACGCTTTGACGCCTACCAAAGATGGAACTGTTGAATATACCGTTACCACCCGTTCAGGAGAACGATTGTTACGCATACCAAAAGAATTATTAGAAGGCGTACAAGCCGTAGACGCAATTGAAAAACAATTAAACGAAGTAGGCAAAGATATTCGCCATGTCGTTGGAGAAAAAGCAAAAGATTTACAAGAAAGACAAGCAAAAATGAAAAGTCTTTTTTTGCAGGTACAGTCCGAATTAGGCGGAACATTTAAAAAAGGACAAGCATTTACCAAAAAAGAGGTAGAAGTATTTACCAAAAAATTTGATACTATTGTTGAAAAATCGCTCACTGCTTTAGAAGAATTACAAAAAGAATTAAAAGAACATTTAGATACAGAAAAAAGAAAAGTAGTCGTGGCAGGGCAAGTGTTTACTGATGGGCAAAAAGTTTTTTATACCCAACGAGGTGGTACTCCAGAAGAGTATAAAGTAAAAATTGATGCAACACAGCTTGGAAGACCTGCTCCTAAAAATATTATTTTAGAAGGAAAAGATGCTCGGGGAAATGTAGTTACCTTTGCTGTGAGTGAGCAGGCCGTTCGAGATCGGTTGTTATTTGCAGCAGAGCCTTCAATGAGTAAATTAAACCAAAAGGATTTTGGTTTTAAACATTTTGCAAAAACAGAAAAAGAAAAAGCTGCAGAAGCTGAGATTTTGGCTGCAGAGAGAAAGAAAGACGTAGAAGATGCAAAGAGTGAATATGAAACAAGAAAAGCAATTGTGTTGCGTATAAAAAAATTATTTGATGAAGATATTCCTCGGTTTGTCGATAAAAAATTAAAAGATAGTTTAGCTCTTTTAAGAGAAGAGGAGTTAGATTTTTATGAACAGCAGTTGGCTTTGTATAAACAAGATTTAGCTGATTGGGATGCTCGTAACAATCATAAATGGCTCACTCAGAAGTCACGTCCTACTGATCCTCCGCCAAAAGATAGAAAAGTATATCAAGATCCTTCTGATCCATTGCCTTTATTTCCACAAAGGCCTCAAAGAGATAAAATAGTGTACACGCCAAAAGAAATAGAACAACAAAAAGAAAGCGCTATTGGTGATTATATATTTAGTATCATGAGTGGAAATGGGATATTAGATATAGATCAGCCACAAGTTTCAGATTTTATTTATGAAGTAAATTTAAGAAGATTTGATCGTGCAGAAAAAGAACTATTAGCTGGTAAAACGGAAGTAGATGCGACTACTGGTATCCTTGACTACAAAGAGAGCCTGTATAAGTGGGAAGTAACCCGTGACATAATAAAAGAAGTGATTCACGATTGGTCAAAAGATTTCACCCCACCAAAAGAAAAACCAGCACCAACACAAACGTTCCCAGAAGGCGAGTTAGTGTTTGATTTGGATGTTGAAATTGGTGAAGCAACTAAACATACCGGAGAATTATTAGTCGCTGTGCATGGTCGAGATGCTGTAAATGAGCATATTCTTCTTGGTATAGAAACTGATATATCTACTCTTTGGGGGGTATTACTTTCTGCCAAAGATGCGGTTGATTTTAAAAAGAATAAAACCGTACAGGCCTATCTTGATTTGTCTCCAAAAAAACAAATTGATATTGAAACAAAATTACAATCAGGAGATATAAAAGTTCAACAACAAGGGGTCAATGAATTGCGTGTGGCCGTACTCAAAGGCGTGTATGCAAAACTCCGTACTATAGAATCAGCAATTGCATCATTACAAGAAGGCGATGTGAGACGCGCTGTCGTAAAAGCAACCGAAGAAGCAGAAAAAAATGCTAAAAAGATACTGAAAGAAACGCAAGATGACATTGCAAAGCGTGATGTAGAAAAACGGGCAAAAGCAACAGAATCTGAAAAAATAACAAGAAAAATCGATTTGCCACCACACATTATTAAAGAATTGTTGGGTCGGAACGCCACGCGAGTTGAGGCTATTATGCAACAATTATACGTCGGTATTTTTGAAGCTGGCCCAAGTGGAAGTAAACAAATAAAACAACAAACACAAGACGCATTCCGTAATTTGTTTGATGGCGTTTCTCTTCCCGCTGCATTGCAGAACGAATTGGCAACGTATGGTATTACGAATTGGGACATGTTTTTAGGCACATGGAAAGACCATCTTGCATTGCCCGTTGCCGAAGTAATGAGTCAAGCGGCAGAATCAAAAATAAAACAAATGGTGGCAGAAAAGATGTCAACATTTGGAGCCACACTCAAAAAAATGAAAAAAATGAGTGGGCAAATTGTGGGGCGAGCGCTCTTAACAGCAGGTCTTGTTGGTGGGGCTAGTTTAGGTGTTGCCAGTATTCCGGGAATATTTGCCGCTTTTGGAGCCTGGGGGGTAATTGGTAGTTCTGCCGCTGCCGGCGCTACAGCCGGTGGGGTGCGTGGTATGCTCAATAAATGGTTGTTTGGTGGCGAAAAAGCACAGGCAAAAGCAGCACAAAAAATGCAAGAAGTAGAAGATGAAATGCATGATGATATTTTGAACAATTTGAAACTCAATAATCCAGAAACATTCAACTTATTTGCACATGTTTTGTCACAAACCACACGAGAAGTAACAAATACTATTGCAGGCAAAGAAAAGACCGGTATTGCAGAAGTAGATGCACTTGATGTGAATGCACGAAGTTTGTATGAAGAAGCATTGGCTGGCATGGAAGAAACCAATATTGATACAGAACAACAACGTCAATTAGCCATTGCTATTTCTCGCATGAGTCAAAAAGGCAATGTATTGACGAAAGAAACCGTTGCATCCATGGATAAGCGTGTGCTCGGCGCACTGGACGGATTGGTTGGAAAATATACTGGTCAAAAAGGTATTATGCCAGCAATAGTTACTGGTGCCGCGATTGGTACTCTTTTGGCTGGTATTAGAAGTACTGCTGAGTCTGTGCAAGAAGCAGGGGATGTCAGTCGAGCTACTATGGGCGCACTGTTTGGCGCTGTTGCAGGGCTTCGCTATGCAGAAAAAAGACGATATGATAGTGAAAGAAAAGATGCACAAGCAGTCTTAGAAAGAAGAAAAAATAATATTGAATTACGAATATATCAGATAAAAAGAAACCCTACGTCGGTGGCTCCTTTTTTGGCGGCTGCACGTGCCGATGTTGCGGCTATAGAAAAAATGTTACGTGGTAAGGGTGTAAAAGAAGATGTCGTTGCACTCACGTATTTGGTAAAAAAAGAAAAACCAAAGAGAGGAAAATTTGATACTGAACAAATAGAAGATGCTGATTTCGCTATTTTTACCGATGAAGAATTAGTAAAACATTTACAATCACTTGTACATGAAGCACGTCGTGCTGGCATTATGCAAGAGCGCAAAGAAGATGCCTATGACTTACAAAAAGCCATGGACACATTACAAAAACAAGGCAATGCATTAGAAGAAAAAGCAACAAAAGGATTAGGCGCACGACTCTTGTCTTGGGGTAAAAAACAAGGAGATAGATTTGTGTGGATGGCTGGTGGAGCTGTTGTTGGTGGTGTATCTGCTCTTGCAATTGGAAATATGTTCCGATTGGGTGCAGAAAAAGCCGGGATTATACATGCCCCAACAGCTGAAATGGACAAAGCTATTGCTGCTTCTGCTGCCGGTTTTGAAAAAACTTCTGGCGGCGTATCGGCTGCCTTGGGTGGCGCGGGTGCTTTGGAATCGCATAGTGATGCTAGTTGGCTTGAAAGACTCGGAAAAAGTTTTGATGATTTAGTAGATAAAGCAAAATCAGCCGGAAGTAAACTTGCTGACATGTCTGATGCTATGAGCCCAGAAGTTACCGCAGCATCAATTGCGGAACGATTAGGTATTTTGAATGAAACCTTGGGTGGCGCTGACGCAAAAGGCAAAAACGTGCTTCACCTTGCGAATGTATTAGAAAAAGATGCTGCACAACGCACATTTATTATTGCGCAAGAACGAGCTGCTCACGCAGACTACAAAGGCTTAACCGATAATCAAGTCATTCACAAATGGCGTGTTGGACTAGCCAAAGATGCTGGCTGGGATTTTACTACCAAAACGTTTGACAAAACACCGCTGTATCAAGTGACTGATAGTAGTGGCAAAACACACACTATTGAATACAAACCATACATGAAGCCTGATGGCACCGTGGGCATTAAAGCCGATGACATGTTTGTTCTCGAGC
>JAGOTR010000020.1:6435-15455 GCA_018061685.1 Candidatus Magasanikiibacteriota bacterium | reverse complement strand
TCGGCCTGTATAATATCGGTTGCACGCCAAAAGTCAAGAAGAAACCGAACCACCCCATAATACACCAATACCACAGCACTCACAAACCCATCGGGCTTTTTTTTGTTTCGCCAAAGAACAAGAAATATACCCAATGGCAACAGGGACAAAATTTCTAATAAGGCCATATCAAGCCGTGCTCCCTCGGGCTTATTCACAGCAAGCAGGCAATCACATGGCGCACCCCAATGGTCATGAATCATAAAGCACCCAATACGCCCAATCATCCACCCCCATAGCGCAGCAAGCGAAAGTTCATCAAAAAATTTTATGAGCGATACCTTCTTGAGCCAACCACTCCCCTTTTTTTTGTAAAACAACCAAAAGCCAAGCGCCGCACCCACAAACCCACCATACGAAGACAATCCACCATGCCAAATTTTAAATATTTCAAATGGATTCGCCAAAAAAAACTGTGGTTCGTAAAAAACAATATGAAACACGCGTGCACCCAAAAAAGCTGCCACAAGTACCCACACAAACAAATCTAACACTGGTTCTTTTTGAATACCGAACGCACGCAACCGTTTGGTGGCAATAACGCTTGCCACCACAATGCCCAAGGCAACCCAAAAACCCCACACCTGCAGTGGTATGGGGCCTAAAAAAAATGTGTGCCATTCAAAATACGGAATCATAGGCTACTCATGCGAATCGTGTAAAATAGCAAGCACAGAATCAACCGAATCAACAATTTGATACAATTCATCATCTTCACTTGATACTGTTTCAACATCGTGAACAAAATGTTTTTTAATCAATTCATGCAGTGGCTGCCAAAATGCTCGATCGTACAAAATAATAGGACGCTTTTTCATTTTTTTTGTTTGCATGAGTGTGAGTACTTCAAAAAAATGGTGCAGCGTGCCAAAGCCACCGGGGAAAAACACAAACCCTTCGGATGGGGCGGTCACAATCACTTTTCGGGTAAATGGAAATTGAAACGTGAGTGATTTGGTGAGATATTGATTCAAGTGTTCGGTACTGCCGGGCAAATTCATTCCTAATCCTATTGATACTCCCCCTGCCTGATACGCACCTTTATTGGCGGCTTCGGCAATGCCCGAAATCCCGCCGGTAACAACAGCATATTGTTTTTTTTCTACCAACAAACGACCCAATGCTTCGGCATCGCGATAGTAATGACTTTCGGGAGAAATCGATTTGGTGCCAAGCACAGTAATATCATGTTTGAGCCCGCTTAAAAATTCAAACCCTTCAACTAATTCCGCCATGACACGAAAAATTTTCCAATTCATGTCACCTTCACAGTGAAAACTATTTGGTGACAAGTGACACATCATGGGAGCGTCAACTGGGGTATCTTTTATTTTTTCATAAGCTTCTTCGGCCGTGTCTACCACATGCCACGCGGCCATATCTTGTGCATCAAGTGAACCTGCGAGTTCGCCACTTGTTCGTAAAAATGCCAAAATTGGATTCCAATAGTCACTGCCAATAAGCACAATCGGCACGCGGGTCAACATGCCAAGATTCATAAGGTCAACCACTTCAAAAAATTCATCCATGGTACCAAACCCCCCGGGTAAAAAGATAAACGCATTTGCCGGTGAGGTGAGCATTACTTTCCGGGTGAAAAAATAATTGAATGACGTGAATTTTGTGACAAAGGGATTCAATACTTGTTCAAATGGTAATTGGATATTTAACCCAACAGAGACGCCTTTTTCTTCAAACGCTCCTCTGTTTGAGGCTTCCATCACACCGGGCCCACCACCAGTTATGGTAGTAAATCCTCCCTTTGCAAGAAGCCGCCCCATATCACGTGCAACCGTATAATAGTGATCCCCTTCTTCAAATCGTGCAGATCCAAGTATAGTCACCTCTTTTTTCATTTCTTGTAAAAATTGATAGCCTTCAACAAATTCCGCCATAATGCGAAAAATACGCCACGATTGCCTATAGGTATCACCTTCTTCGTGTGTGGCACTATACGCCACTTTTGATTGTTCTTGCATTTTTTTTATGTGTTCTTTTTTCATAGTCTCTGGTGCATAGTGTCAATAATATGAGCAAGTTGTAATACAGCCAATTCACCAAGTCGTGGTCCAATAACTTGCAATCCTACTGGCAAACCGGCTTTAGTTTTGCCAATACCCACAGACAAGGCAGGGACTCCAGCGAGCGATGCTGGCGACACCAATACATCGGCTAAATACAGTGCCAATGGGTCTTGTGCTTTTTCTCCAATATTCCATGCAGGGTATGGTGCTGTTGGGGTGACCAACACATCGACGTCTTGAAAGACGGTATCAAAATCTTGTGTTATTTTTGTGCGAACTTTTTGTGCCTTTTTGTAATACGCATCATAATACCCAGCCGACAAGGCATAGGTGCCAATCATAATCCGACGCTTTACTTCTTGAGGAAACCCTTGTGCACGAGAATTGGCATACATGTCATATAACGAATTTCCAGACGCTTGCACACCATACCGAATTCCATCAATTCTGCCTAAGTTGGAGCTATCTTCTGAAGGGACAATAATATAATAGGTTGGAATAGCGTATTTTGTGTGAGGGAGTGAAACAGGAACAATACGTGCACCTGTTTTTTCAAGTGCTCCAATTTGCTCTTGTACCAATTGTTTTGTTTCACTGTCCATGGCGTCTACCTCAAAATATTCTTTTGGCACGCCAATGGTAAACGTGTTTGCCTCACGATATAATTCTTTTGCATACGCAGGAACGGCGTCATGAAGCGAAGTTGCGTCTTTTTCATCACGCCCAGCCATGACTTCCATAAGGAGTGCCGCGTCTTCAACCGTTTTGGCAAACGGCCCCACCACATCGAGTGAACTTGCCATGGGCATAATACCGTAGCGAGAATTGCGTCCATAGGTAGGTCGAAACCCGACAATGCCACAGAGCGACGCAGGAAACCGAATAGATCCACCGGTATCTTCACCAATAGAAAAAATAGCTTGATGATCGGCAACAGCGGCAGCCGACCCACCCGAAGATCCACCGGCGACCTTGGTGGTATCAAACGGGTTTGCGACTGGCCCATACATGGAATTTTCATTACTTGATCCATGACCAAATGCATCACAATTATTTTTACCCAACAGTACTGCCCCTTGCGCGCGAATACGGGCAATCACGGTTGCGTCAAACGGTGGCACATACGTATCAAGTATTTTTGCAGAGGCCGTGGATAAACCATTTTTCGTACAGATAGCATCTTTCACGGCAAACGGAATACCGGTTAACAATTCTTGTTCACCATTGGCAATTTTTTTGTCGGCATGAGCAGCCTCTTGTAAACTTTCGGTTTCAAATACACTAATAAACCCGTTGATAATAGGGTTTCTTTCCTGAATTCTGTCTAAACACGCACGAGTAAGTTCTACCGAAGAAAATGTTTTATTTTTTAACCCCTCATGTGCCTGCCGAATGGTGAGTGTGTGTAACATACAATGCAAAAAAATCTTATGACTCAAAAACGCCCGGAACTTTGAGTAAATTCCCCATCCGCTTTGGAAATGCGGCAATTAATTTTTTTCGTATTTCTTCTTCGGTTTCTATTACGGTATCTTCTCGGACAATATCGGTGAGTTGCGATACACCTTCCGAGGCTTCTACCCCACTGGTATCGACTTCTTGAAGCAGATCGACATAGTCAAAAATGGCAGATAATTGCTCCGCATACTGTTCTTTTTCTTCTGGAGAAAGCGATAAACGAGCCAAATTGGCAATATGTTCTACTTCTTGTACCGTCAATTTCATATAAAAATAATCTCAAAAACAAAGCTATTCTACCCCCTTTTTTCTATTCTCGCAACCAGCTGCAAAAACTCTTTTTCGGTAAGGCAACTCACCCCTAATCGCTGTGCCGTATCATATTTGCTACCAGCCTCTCTGCCAAAAACTAGATAATCTGTTTTTTTACTTACAGAATTGACCACATGCGCCCCCAGTGACCGTGCCAATTCTTGGGCCTGTTCGCGAGACAAGGTGTCGAGTGTCCCCGTAAATACCATTGTTTTGCCTGTCAAAACACTATTTTTTATTTCACTCTTTTTTACCGGAGGGTGCGTGACACCGGCCGCAACCAAATCAGCAATCAGTTGAGCATGTTCTTTAGCGGCAAAATACTGCACGAGCGACTCTGCCACTTTTTCTCCCACATCATCAACGTCCAACAGTGTTTCTTCGCTCGCAGTAATGAGTGCCTGCATAGTACCAAATCGTTCAGCTAACCGACGGGCGGTTTCTTCGCCTACCAACGGAATCCCTAAGGCAAATATCCATTTTTCAAATGATACGTTTTTAGACGCTTCAATTGCACGGAGCAATTTTTCTGCCGACACATCAGCAAACCCCTCTAATTCAAGCAAGTCTGTTTTTTGAAGATGAAAAAAATCAGCAGCATTTTTTATGAGTCCTTCATTCAAAAGTTGCTCCACTATTTTTTCTCCCAAACCATCAATATTGAATCCTTTTTTTGATACAAAATGAATAAGTCGCTGTAATTCTTGGGCATAACAAGTTGGATTGGTGCAATACAGTCCTGCACCCAAAGTTCCTTTTTGCCCAATTGAGGATCGTTCTACAGCAAAGCCACACATTGGGCATTTCGTAGGAACACGCACTTTTTTTTCTGTGCCGTTCCGAAGTTTTTCTAACACCCGAATAATTTTGGGAATAATATCGCCTGCTTTTTCTACCACAACGGTGTCGCCAATACGGACATCAAGGCGAGCAATCTCATCAAAGTTATGAAGTGTTGCATGGGTCACGGTGGTGCCGGCCAAGGATACAGGCTCCATAAGTGCGACGGGGGTCAAGGCACCCGTTCTTCCTACTTGCACAAAGATATCTTTGATCTTGGTCGTTCCCTGCTCGGCAGGAAACTTAAGCGCAATAGCCCACCGAGGCGCCTTGCCAGTAAAGCCTAAAGCATCTTGATATTTTTTTTGATTCACTTTAATCACCAATCCGTCAATCCAAAATGGCTGACTGTGTTTTTTGTGTTTCCATTCTTCATACATGAGAAGTACCTCATCCATGCTCTGCACATGTTTGGAATGCGTGTCTACCAAAAAACCTAAATGCCGTAAGCGTGCTAATTCGTCTTGTTGTGTGGTGGGTGTTTCTCCGCCCGAAATATCATACGCCGATAACAGCAGTTTACGTTCTGCCACAATACGTGGGTCAAGTTGTCGAATCGTTCCAGCAGCAGCATTTCGTGGGTTTGCAAACACGGGCTCACCTTTGGCAGCGCGGTCTGTATTCATGGCAACAAAAATATTTCGATCCATCCACACTTCACCTTCTACAATGAGGTCGATAGGCTCGGGTAAGCGAATAGGGACGGTTTGAATGGTTTTAATGTTTGCTGTCACGTCTTCACCAACAGCACCATCACCTCGTGTGGCGGCTGTGTGGAGTATTCCTTTTATATAGGTAAGCACCATGTGTAACCCATCAATTTTTAATTCTACAGTATATGAAATATCCGTCGGTCGAGTACCCAATTCTTTTGCCAAAAATTTCAATATCTTTTCTTCCCATTTTCGAATATCTTCTTCACCAAACGCATCATCAAATGACCATTGCGGCACGGTATGCTGTATCTTGGTAAACTGTTCCAAGGGTGCTCCGGCAACTCGCTGGGTTGGAGAGTCGGGAGTAACCAATTCTGGATGTGCGTGCTCAATGAGTCGCAATTCTTGCATCAATCCATCGTACATGGCATCAGTCACTTCTGGATCGTTCACCACATGATACCGATACCGTAAATCGTTTATTTGTGCGCGTAATTGTTCTATTCTTTTTTTCATATTATGACAATAACCCCAAATACCAAGAAATAATTTCACTTCCCCAAAGCATGGTAACAGCTGTGCCAATCGATAAATACGTCCCAAAGGCTATTTCACTTGCCAAGGCTCTTTTTTTGGTAACTAACAATAGAGTACCACCAATTCCCCCAAGAACATAGGCAATAAGGATTCCAAGAAGAATATGGGGCCAGCCCAACACTACCCCCATAAATATGCCAAATCGGATATCTCCCCCACCAATCCAGGTGCCTTTTGATATAAGGTATTGTAACAAAAAAAATCCAGCCCCGACAACCACGCCGAGTAACATACTTTTGAGTGTATGAAATTGATACACAAGAGAAAAAAAGAAAAAAAATACTGCAGGAATAGTCGTCCATTTATCCCAAATTTCTTTATATAATGCATCATACACAAATATGGCCACCAAAAAAAACATAACAGCCAAATCGCGCACCAAAAGAAGAGTGAGAGGGAATTCATCCAGATGATGCACATACCCAACAAGCATAAAAAGTAGTCCCAAAGCAAGTTCTACCCAAAGATGCGTCGAAGCAATCCGTTTTTTACATCCACCACATCTGCCCCGAAGTACCAAAAAACTTATCACGGGAATAAGCTCATACCACAAAAGCGTTTTACCGCAAAAATCACACACAGATCGACCACGCCATATCGATGTGCCCGCATGCGTACGACAAAGCCAAGCATATACAAAGCTACCCAAAACAAGACCGAGACAAAAAAGTAACAACAGAATAAGCATACCAAGAGAGAACAAAAAATATCTTTTATAGTATACAACAAAAAACACCCTTCGACACGTCGATACACGAAATGTCTTGGGTGTTTTTTATTTTTTTGATTATCTATTATTGAATACCTGATGGTGACGCAACAATAGCTCCGTTTAATCCATTCACCGTTCCTTCTAACTCTGCATCGATAGTATAGGTAGTACCATCAGCAGAAGTATATTCGTATGCTTGTGTACCAAGTGGATCTACTGGCACTAATCCCATGTATGGAGTAGCACATCCAGCAGCTGCAAAGCCAGTATTGTTTAAACAAACGTAATTTCCTGCTCCGAGCGTTACAGCAACCGCTTCTGTTGGATATTCGTTTTGATCGGTATAATATAACTCAAGTGCTGTTTGTAATTGTTTCAAATCTGAAAGACGTTTTGAGTCGCGAGCTTTTTCTCGAGCAGAGCTTAATGCAACAACTGCAAGAGTAGACAAAAGACCAATGATAGCAATAACTACCAACAACTCAATTAACGTAAAACCTTTTTTGTTCATGCGTGTTCACCTCCTCCCATGTGCAAGATGCGCGATATCATATATGTGTATTATTTACTTTTTTCTAATACTTTTTTTACTTTCTCAACCGTTTCAGATGGTTTAAAATGCGCTTTAATTAAATAGTCAGCAGCGCCCAGTGCCAATCCTTTTTCCACATCATCTTTTTGCCCCAAGTTCGTAAGCAAAATAACTGGAGTATTTTTTAATTCATCATCCTCTTTTAAATGCTCAAGCACGGTAAACCCATCCATTTTCGGCAAGAGGATATCGAGCAAAATAATATCAGGCACTTTTTTCTTTGCTTCTTTGAGTCCTAATTCACCATTTTCGGCAACACGGACTTTAAATCCCTCCATTTCAAATTTTGTCTTGTAGATGTTTGCCAAAAATGCATCATCTTCGACAAGCAATACATGTATCGGATTATCAGCCATAGAAAAATATTTAATCCGTCTTCGCCTGAGGGCTTCGCCGGACAAGAATGTGGTTTATTAATTTTTCCGCAATGATACTTTGGGATAATACCATTCATCAATGATATTTTTTCGTATATAGATAGTATACAATTTTTTGTATACATTGGCAAACAAAATTAAAAAAAACGTACACAATGGTAGAAAAAATTATACTATATTTCTCATGGCAAGACCAATAGACACAGCCATGCGAGGTCCAATTTCATCAAGTATCTGCTTTAACCGTTGCTGGTATACCACGCGAGCCCACGGGTCTCCAATAAATACTGTCACAGGAAATTTTTCTTTTATGGCACTCAAAATGGGTGGAAATAATGCAGCACCGCCTGTCAAAATAATTTTTTCTAATCGCTTTGCTTCGTTTCCACTTTGGCGGGTAAACATATCCATGCTATAGCCAATTTCTTTGGTAATTTGGTCAGTTAAAGAACGAAATAATTCAAGCGGCAAAGACGAAGCCCCGCTTTTGGAAAAATCTTTTTTTATTTGTGCAACAGCAGCAATATCCAGGCCTAATTTTTCTGCTAAAAATGTATCAAACATATTCCCACCTAAGTACACACTTCTGTGGGTAATCGGGAGTCCTTGATCCATAATGAAAAAATTTGTTCTTTCAGCGCCAATATCAATCACCATGACGGTTGAGGTATCTTTTCCAACTAACGAACGTTCTAGGGCGAAGGCCTCTGTTTCTAATTCTTCCAGTTGTAATCCAGCAGCAGCAAACACCGCACTGTAAAAAGAAACAATACGTTTGGGAGCAGCAGTCACGAGCACACGCAAGAATGATGATGATTGTTGAGAAGGGTTCAGAGAAGAAGCGGCAGTCGCAGAAAGCGCTTTCGGCTCTGGAATAATTTGATGTACCACCTGCATGTCTTCAATAGGGACTGAAAGCATTTTTTTTACTTTTGCATCAACATGGTGGTCCAGTTCTTTTTGTGCTGTTTTTGGCAAGGTAATAATGGCATGGAATACTTGAGACACAGGTAAACTTGCTGTAGCTCGTTTACTCGTCACTTTTGCTTGTTTCACCACTTCTTTGAGTAACATGCCGTATTCTTGAATTTTTTTTGTTTCAGCCTCATCAAACACAATTGATTTTTTTTGTGCACTTTCTGGTTTTTTGTCGAGTGACACAACAGGTTCTGTGTGAGGAGACGTAACAGACTCGTCAACAACACGATCTTGAAGTGGATTATGAATACCCGTATGAATATCGAGTGATTGACTCAACATGCCGTAGGTCCACAACTGTGGCCTATTTTTTGTTTGCCGCAGTTCCACCACTTTTATGCCATGCGCACCAATATCAACACCAACGTACCCTTCTTGTTTTGAAAATAAAGACATAGTGATCTAATTTCGAAATATAGGAAGAGTATAGCATAT
>JAGOTR010000020.1:3102-6335 GCA_018061685.1 Candidatus Magasanikiibacteriota bacterium | reverse complement strand
TTTTTAATTTTTTCGAGTGCTTTGGCTTCAATTTGACGAATACGTTCACGCGTGACGTCGAATTCTTTTCCTACTTCTTCGAGTGTATGGGTAACCCCATCTTTCAACCCAAAGCGCATTTCCAATATTTTTTGTTCACGAGGTGAGAGTTGGCAAATGGCTTCTTCAATGTATTCTTTTAACAATTCCACACCCGCCACATGTGACGGACTTGCATTTTTGACGTCCTCAATAAAGTCAGATAATGGTGAATCGTCATCATCATCATCGCCAACAGAAGTTTCAAGTGACACTGTATCTTGTGAAATTTTTATAATTTGTTTTACTTTTGCAAGCTCCTCTCCCATTTCGGCAGCCAGTTCTTCGGCCGTTGGGTCGCGTCCTAAATCTTGCAATAATCGTCTTTGAATTTGTTTGAATCGGTTAATGGTTTCTACCATATGAACCGGAATACGAATGGTACGTGATTGATCGGCCAAAGCACGGGTAATGGCTTGTCGGATCCACCACGTGGCATAGGTAGAAAACTTATATCCACGTCGGTAATCAAATTTTTTGACCGCACGAAATAACCCAATGTTTCCTTCTTGAATTAAATCAAGAAGAGTGAGTGTTTTACCCACAAATTTTTTGGCAATAGAAACCACCAACCGAAGGTTGGCTTGAATCATAGCTTGTTCAGCGGCTTTGTCACCACGTTCTTTTCTTTTGGCTAAGGCAACTTCTTCTTCGGCAGAGAGAAGTGGAATTTTTCCAATTTCACGCAAATACATTTGAATAGAATCTTGTGAAATATTTCCTAAGTCAAATGTACCACTCGTGGCGTCTGGTTGCTTGCCTTGAATTTGCGCTAAAGTTTCTTTTTGCTCTTGTCGTCTTCCTAATAAATTAGTCGTGTTTTGCTCTACGACGGTCACACCATTCATGTCCACAGCATCTAAAAAACTTTCAAACAATGGCACATATTGTTCTACGTATGGAAAGGTGGACACAATTTCTGCTTCGGTAATAAACCCACGGTTTCTTCCTTTTTGAATGAGTGCCAAAAGAAGTTCGTCGTGTGGTGGCTCGGCAGAAATAAATACAGGCTCTTTTAAATTGGCTCGAGGTGCCGCGGATTGGACAGAACGAGAATTTTTCGATGCCGAAATAGGTTTTTTCGCAGTCGATTTGACTACTGTTTTTTTAATACTTGACGAAGATTCTGTTTTTTTACTTTTTCCTTTTACCACGGTACGAATACTCGTACGAATGCGGGCACCTATAGAAGGTGTAGAACGACGCACAGCAGATGCTGTCCGTTTTTTTGGGGTTGCTATTTTTTTCTTTGAAATTACTTTCTTTTTTGGGGCAACCTTTTTTTGAATTGTAGACGATTTTCTTGGCATGATGAAAATCAAATAAAAATAGAAACGACGATAAGAAAAAAGAACAACAGAGGAATATCCTCATACCTGAGGCAGAACGCCTCAATCTTTCAAAATTTGAAATTGTGTAATAAGGTGAGCCACAGCATCAGTATCACCTCTTTTTTCTGCTTGTTCTATGGAGCGTTGAATCGTTTGCCGTTCTTGCTTTTTCCATTCGGCAACAAACAGTGTCTGTGCTTCATTAACCTCTTTTGCGAGGATTTGTTTTGAGAGTGAACCAAATTCCTGATCCGCTTCTAAGAGTAATCGCTCTAGGAGCGGACGAAGCGTTTCTGGGCAGTGTTCTCGATTCAAAAAACTGTCGGTAGTATACTCACTTTTAATCCATTCGTAAAGGGCACATAACTCGGGTGATACTTGCTGCCAAACAGGTTGTTCAAATGGAGACAATACCGACACATCAGACAAGGTAAAGAACAACATAAAGACCCTATGAGCCAAGCGATCTATGCGTGTTGCAACTCTTGGTGAAACAGCCTGTTTTTGAGTACTTGAGTCAGGCGCTTGTATCCGAGTGGCCGTCTGTACGGGTTTAGGAGAAAGACGAATGAGATCTTCTTGTAACACCGACACATCAACGCCTAATCGTCCAGCCACTTCTCGCAGCCAATGATCTTTTTCAACAGCATAAGGAATCCGTGCAATTTCGGGAAGAAGTGCATCGCTAACGGCTTGCTTATCTCTTGGATTTTGTAATGACTTCCCCTCAAATGCTTTTTCAATACTCCATATCATCCAATCTGTTGCGTTTTGAACGGCACCAAACCAAACAGACGGATCTTTTTTTATACATTCATCAGGATCTTTACCAGCACCCTCTGGAATGCGAATAACTTTTACATTCATACCCTGTTGTCGTGCAATATCAATTCCACGCTTGGCAGCATTTTGGCCCGCCACATCGGCATCAAATGCCACGGCAATATTTTTTGTATAGCGAGATAATAATTGAATTTGGTGATCAGTCAGTGCCGTTCCACTCGAAGCAACCACATGCGTCATACCCGCCTGATGACAGGCAATAACATCCATTTGCCCTTCTACCACCACAGCAAGGTCTTGTTTTTTTATTTCTTGTTTTGATTGGTATAAGCCAAACAAAATACGAGATTTGTCATATAACACTGTTTGTGGAGTATTAACATATTTGCCACCACTTTTTTCTGTTTCAACTAATACGCGTCCGGTAAAGCCCACAATGTACCCATGTACATCGCGAATAGGAAACATAATGCGACCACGAAACCGATCATAACACCTGCGTTGCGTGCTCGTACCACTTCCCTCTTTTTGAATAGCAAAACCACTCGCAACAACATCATCGAAACTGTACCCTTTTTTAAACAAATACGTGGTAAGCAAATCCCATTGATCGGGAATATACCCAATTTGCCAAGACTCTTGTGTTTGTTGTGTAACTCCCCGATCAGTGAGATAGTCACGAGCAGCTCCGGCCTGGGGCGTTTGTAATAAAATATGATGAAAAAATCGCGCTGCTTCGGCATGAATATCTTTGAGTCTATTTTTTTGACTCGCATCCACATCATTTTTTTTCATGGTCAGTGGTACTCCCGCTCGGTCGGCCAAAAATTTTAAGGCTTCTATAAATTCCATGCCTTCAATTTCTTGCACAAAACTAAAAATATCGCCGCCTTTACTGCAACCAAAACAATGCCATGAGTTTCGCTCACGGCTGACCATAAAAGACGGTGATTTTTCATGGTGAAACGGGCAGAGCCCCTTATGATTGACACCCGCTGATTTGAGTGCCACATATTCACCAATAAAATCCACCACATCAAT
>JAGOTR010000020.1:0-3002 GCA_018061685.1 Candidatus Magasanikiibacteriota bacterium | reverse complement strand
ATGACGTATTTATTTGACACAAATAAAAAATACTTATATAATTTTTAAAGGTAAAGGCATGTTGCCCGAACCACCACAACTAGAAGGAGGGACAATTTATGTCCACCATCTCACGGGTGTTTTTTTGTTTATATGCGCTGCTTTTGAGCAGCTGCGATGACCTGCAAAACCAAGGCAATGCCTCGGTCAACGCAGCGCTCACCGTCACGGGCCAGGTGACCTATCAAGGGGCACCGGCTTCCAACACGCTGGTACGCCTGGTACCCACCCTCAGCGAAGAGCACGTCGAGTACTCGGCGAACACCGACAGCCAGGGTCGATTCCAGATCGAAACCCTCGAAAGCGGGATCTTCACGGTTCTCGTGAGCGCGCCGGTGCAAGATGGCATGATCGCAGCAGTACTCGAAAATGTCGAGATCGACGGTTCTCTGAATCTCGACGACATCCCCCTCGACTACTACGAGATGCCGTCAGAGGATCCCTCGATCGATACGACGGAGCAAGCTCTGGGCGTCGGAGAGGGCTGTTTGGCCATCGGATGTTCCGCTCGATGCTGGCGCAGCCTGCGCGTGATGTGCTGTGGGTACTCTCTGTGCCTCTTTGGCATGGAAGGCTGTGTCCCCTACGGTCGCTGCTGACCCGAATTCTAGTGAGCAAGCACAAAACGCTCTATAGCTGTTTTGTGCTTGCCACGTCCTTAATGTTAAAAATATAAAAATTATGAAAGACAAATTTTTTCATCCATTTTTTTTCTTTTTTGCCGTATTATTTCCACTATGGCTTATTGGGATTTCTATTAGTATTATTACTCATAATAAATTTTTTCTTGGTTTTTTAGGAATAATTGTTTTTTTGATCATTTTTCCAATTTTATCGGGAGCAATCCTGAAACTTTTACCAAATCGGCCTAACTATTCATATCTCAAGTATTCTGTATTTTTTTTCTTTTCTTACCTTCTCGCAAATCCATTTGTTTGGATTGTTTTTATAAGCGTAAGTATTCCTGATTCCAATACTTCCTTGATGAATCGGTTAGTATTTTTGGCAGTTCCTATAGTCTATACGTTGTTTGCGACTATTATTTTTGCCGTCTTTTATTTCTTTTTTCTACGTAAAAATGTATCGATAGTACATACGAACAACATACTCGTATCCTCGAGGTACTACAAAAAATATATTTTTTTAGTTCTTATTTCCCTGATTTTCTTTTTTTTCAGCAATGGTATAGCAGACCGTTCTCAACGATATCATGAAAGTTGGTGGAATATAGCAGAGGAAAGTTCTTCTTATCAAGACAGTACTCCTTATCATAATCAGGAATATAATCTCTCTTTTCGGTATCCATCTTTTTTACAAAAAACTGGCGAATTACGTGATGAAAAAATTATTTTTCAACAGGGATCTTCAAACGAGAATGACTTTTTTACTGTCTCTTTATACCAAGGTACATTCTTAGAATTTACTCAAAAATTAGAGGCTGAAGATCAATTAGAAAATGGAATATCGGTAAGTAGGGTACACAACGTGACAAATGAAATTCAAAATGATCATGAAATTATACGTGGTGAACATGATTCTGCTATAGGGATTGTATACCATTTTGTTTTTATCCCACTTTCTCACAATACGGCATTATACCTTGAATATTCTGAACTAGTATCAGCTGATACGTTGCATGCTGTTGATGTCATTGTACAAACTCTTGAAATGCAATAAATAATTGTGCTTTTTGCAAAGGTATGCTCCAGATAGACATGCTTGTGCGGAGGGCGGAATACCTCCTACACGGATCCCGTGTATAACGACAATGAAAAGGAGTCGCTATGCGATTCATTTTTATAGGTTTTATGGTTCTGGCGTATCTGTCGCCAGCATCAGCACAGCAGTGTGGAACTGCCCAAGCCACGGGCTTTGATTGGCCCCTGGACAACTGGCAGACAAACGGCAATGACTTTTTGAGCACTGCCGTCAAGCCCTACCATCTGGGCGCTGATAGCGCCCCGAGCAACACAGTCATCGGTACAGCAGTCCGATCCGCGTGTTCGGGTCTCGTACGCGAGGCCCAGTCTCACGGGGGCTACGGCGGCACCGTCATCATCGAGTGCTTCACAGGCACTGAATGTGTCTCGGTTCTGGCCGGACATATGTTCACTCGCGACACTACCATCAATGGAGTGATGTATCGAGGGCTCCAGGTGGCAGCAAACACGTCTGTACAAAAAGGCCAAGTGATTGGCTACATTGCAGATAAAGCCAACAATGGTGGATGGGCCCCGCACGTTCACCTCGGAATCCGCAAAGGCGCGTATCAAAGCATACATACGTGTGCAGGCGGCTGGAGCTTCGCAGGATACGGTACAGACTGTGTCTTTGATGACTGGTACGATCCAGACATATTTATTCCAGAGCACCGTGTGGCCCGAATTCCGTACCGCTTCAGCACCGTGCAAAACCCAGTTATGTGTGTTCAAGAACCTACGGGTGGCGCGCATACTCAATGGGTATATACGTGTCCACAGACGGCAAGAAGCTTCGCAGAAGGCTCAAGCGCGTATTCCTTGCTGCGAATCGATGAGGTGTTTGTAGACCATCGATTCAAGGTGGTTGCTTACCGAAACGGTACTCGCCAGTGGGATTGGGTGGCTCCTTGGAACACCGTGGATCCCCACATCGGCTGGCGTCACGCTTTTTTCTGGCCTGCATTGCATAATGCTCAGTCTGGAAACTGGCTGTTCCGTTTCTACATCGACATTGGACAAGGCTTCCCGGGCGAGGCAAACCCTCTCACTGAAGCAGCGTTCAGCGTCTTGGATGATGGTATACCCTATACGTACCTCAATGATGCGGTGTCTTGCTCTGGCCCCGTTAGCGGTGGATGGTGGACGGACTGGTTTTACACGTGTGAAAACCAAACTGACACCTTTGCCCAAGGTCAAGATGTGTATACCCTGATTCGTCTTCACAATGTTGAAGCAAATCACCGCTACAAAGTGGAAGCGTAT
>JAGOTR010000050.1 GCA_018061685.1 Candidatus Magasanikiibacteriota bacterium | reverse complement strand
TATGCCAATTCTCATCTCGGGTTCACTTGCCTATGACTACATCATGGCATTCCCAGATTCATTTAAACAACATATTTTACCCGATCAAATACACATACTCAATGTGTGTTTTGTGGTAGATAAACTCCAAAAAAATTATGGTGGCACAGCAGGCAACATTGCCTATACCATGAACCTCTTGGGGGCTGAGCCACGTATTGTTTCTCCCATTGGTTCAGACGGAAAAGAATATATACGTCATTTAAAAAAACAACACATCTCAACGAAATACATTCAAACAGTGCCAGAACTCTTGACTGCCTCTGCCTACATTACAACAGATAAAGATGATAACCAAATTACAGCATTTTATAATGGTGCATTGTCTGGCGCAGAAACCATGGAACTTAGCACCATAAAAGAACCTATTGATTTTGCGCTTATTTCTCCTACCGACAAGCTCGGTATGATGGCACATGCAAAATATTGTTTTGATGCCAAAATTCCATTTTGTTTTGACCCAGGCCAACAAATTACCGCCTTTACGCCACAAGAATTAATGCGGCTCATAGGCCAAGCAACATTTTTGATTGGCAATGATTATGAAATAAAATTAATCCAAGAAAAAACTGGCTGGGACACGGAAGAGCTTCTCCGCCATGTTGAAGTTCTTATTATCACACTGGGAGAAAAAGGGTCGGTAGTTATGACAGAAACAACCAACATATCCATTTCGCCAACAGCACCCCAATCGGTAGAAGACCCAACCGGTGCGGGCGACGCGTACCGAGCAGGATTTTTTAGTGCCTATGTGCAGGGGCATGATTATGAAACATGTGGGCACGTAGGGTCGGTTGCAGCAAGTTATGCTATTGAGCACTATGGAACGCAGCATCACTCTTTTACAAAAAAATCCTTTGCCGAACGGTATGAAAAAACATACGGCAAACCTATTCACACAATATTATAATTTTTTTATTTTGTTATGTTGTTTCAAATATTTTTATTGGTTCTCGGGATCGGATTACTTATTTTAGGGGCACAATCATTGGTATTAGGCGGCTCATCTGTAGCCAAACGATTGCGCGTTTCATCAATTGTGATTGGTCTTACGATTGTTGCATTCGGAACGTCTACGCCCGAGTTAGTCGTAAACATTCTTTCAGCTATCAATGGCGCAACAGACTTAGCTGTGGCCAATGTGGTTGGAAGTAATTTAGCAAACATTCTTCTTATACTGGGTGTTGGGGCAAGTATTCATGCACTAAAAGTAAAACAAGGAACAACCTACAAAGAAATTCCTTTAGCGCTCCTCGCCGTAGCGTTGGTAGCGATTGTTGGAAACGATATTTTTTTTGGCTCAGGAACAATCAATACTATTGGTCGTATTGATGGAATTGTCTTTCTCTGTTTCTTTATTATTTTCATGTATTACACCGTGGGCATAAGCAAAAAACACGAAGGCGATACCGAGGTAAAAAAATATTCTTGGCTCATGTCTATTGGTATGGTGGCCGCTGGAATTGGATTACTTACCTTGGGTGGTAAATGGATTGTAGAGAGTGCCATATTTTTAGCAACAGCCGCGGGTATTAGCCAAGCACTTATTGGTATTACCATTGTGGCTGTTGGAACATCGTTACCAGAACTCGTCACGACAATTGTTGCTGTAAAAAAAGGACAAGATGATTTAGCCATCGGGAATGTTATTGGATCAAACATATTTAACGTCTTTTGGATTTTAGGCGTATCGTCTATTATTCAACCCCTTCCGGTAAGTGCTGCAGCGCATATCGATATACTCGCCACCATTGGTGCGACATGTTTGCTTTTCTTGTTTATGTTTATTCACAAAAAACATACGTTGGAACGCTGGCAGGGTGTCACGTTTGTGCTTCTCTATATTGCCTATGTGGCATACCTTATACACCGAGGATAATATCTATTCCCTATGAAAAAAAATATGACCGATTACAAAGTGCGTGATATATCACTTGCCGAATGGGGCAGAAAAGAAATTGACATAGCTGAACAAGAAATGCCGGGCCTTATGGCAATTCGAAAACGCTACGGCAAAAAGAAGCCCCTCAAAGGTGCTCGTATTATGGGCAGCCTTCACATGACGATTCAAACGGCGGTGTTAATTGAAACATTGGTTGAGCTTGGGGCCGACGTCCGCTGGGCAAGTTGCAATATTTTTTCTACACAAGACCACGCTGCCGCGGCTATTGCAGCCGCAGGCATTCCCGTATTTGCGTGGAAAGGTGAAACATTGGCAGAATATTGGTGGTGCACGGAACGTGCACTTGATTTTGGCAAAGGCACAGGACCTGACCTTTTAGTCGATGACGGTGGAGACGCGACCTTACTAATTCACAAAGGAAAAGCATGTGAAGAAAAGCCTGCACTGTTGCAAAAAATACCAAAAAATGCGAGCGAAGATATGCAAGAATTCATGAAACTGATTCAAAAAACATACAAACAAAATCCCACACGCTGGACAAACGTGGCAAACAATATTACCGGTGTTTCAGAAGAAACAACCACCGGGGTACATCGATTAATAGAACTTCACAAAGAAGGAGGTCTATTATTCCCCGCTATCAATGTCAACGATTCTGTCACCAAAAGTAAATTTGATAATGTGTATGGCTGCCGCCACTCGGTGATTGATGGACTTAACCGTGCCATGGATGTGATGATTGGTGGAAAGACTGCTGTGGTATGCGGCTATGGCGACGTAGGCAAAGGCTGTGCCCAAGCACTTCGTGGCCAAGGAGCTCGTGTGATTGTTACAGAAATTGACCCGATTTGTGCGTTGCAAGCAGCTATGGAAGGCTATGAAGTAACGACGGTGGAAAACACACTTGGACGAGCTGACATATATGTGACCGCAACAGGCAACAAAGATGTACTTCGATTGGAACATATGAAAAAAATGAAAAACCAAGCAATTGTATGCAACATTGGACATTTTGATAATGAAATTCAAGTAGAAGAACTGAACCGTGCAAAAGGCGTCAAGAAAAAACAAATTAAACCACAGGTGGATCAATATACCTTTGCAAATGGCAATCAATTATTTTTACTTGCCGAAGGACGACTTATGAATTTAGGGTGTGCAACCGGGCACCCAAGTTTTGTGATGAGTAGTAGCTTTACCAATCAAGCACTCGCACAATTAGAACTATGGACAAAAAAATATGAGATTGGTGTGCACCGATTACCAAAAGAATTAGACGAAGAAGTCGCGCGACTGCACTTACAAAAAATTGGCGTAACACTCACAGAGCTTACCCCAGAACAATCATCGTATTTACACATAGAAAAAAATGGCCCCTACAAGGCTGATCACTACCGATACTAAAGACTATGCCCATTCGCCTCAACAAAGCCATTGCCGACATGGGCATTTGCTCTCGGAGAAAAGCCGATGTTCTTATTGCCGCAGGACATGTATTTGTAAACGGCGTTCTCACCACTACGCTTGCTACGGTCATAGACCCGCAAACAGACACGGTCACAGTACCAGGATTTGAAAAACAACACATACCAAAACAAACAGCCGAGGGGACTCCGCTTTCTCAGCTCATATATATTGCCCTCAACAAACCAGTTGACTATATTTCAAGTACCTCCGACGAACAAGGACCGTCGGTGTTAGATTTGATTACCGAAGAACGATATAACGGGAAAAAAAGTGAATCGATACAACCCGCTCTTGACGCACGGCTCTACCCGGTGGGACGATTAGATAAAGACTCTGAAGGACTACTTATTCTCACCAACGATGGAGAACTCACCAACACACTCACTCATCCTCGATACGAGCATGAAAAAGAATACGAAGTTACCATTGATCAACACCTCTCAAAGCAAGCACAGCGTGTATTAGAGGCGGGCATGCACATTGGCGACGATACAGTACGAGGCGTGACTATTTTGGATGTATTTAATAAAGGAAGAACGTGTATTATTACCCTCGTGTTACAAGAAGGAAAAAACAGACAAATTCGCCGTATGTTTGGCGCCCTCGGATATCAAGTACTTTCGCTCAAAAGAACACGAATTG
>JAGOTR010000019.1:4786-15741 GCA_018061685.1 Candidatus Magasanikiibacteriota bacterium | reverse complement strand
TATGTTTCAAAAAAACTTCCTCACTCACAATATGCTGCTTCACACCATTCATCAACAAATAAATGTGTGGGTGAGTCATTGTTCGTATGAGAGATCCATTTTTGAGGTTTCGTTCATGCACAAGGGGGGAGTATCCATGTTGCACTTCTACCAAATCAGAAAATCCATCGTTGTCTGTATCGGCATGCCATAAGTGGGTGTGTGCCTCTAACTCTTGTTTTTTTGTGAGTCCATCTGTATCTCCGTCTGTCGCAAGCGACGTGGTTGCATGTGGATTGGTAAAAATAGCTACTTTTTTGCCTTCTATAGTTTTACCATGTGGTACATAGTCGTGCATGGCAGTCAAAAGTGTATCATACGAATACCTGTAGTCAAGGCCGTACATGGTACCAGGTTCTTGGGTAATAAACTCCCGTGTGGTGTTGTCATAGCCAGAAATGACAATAGTATGATATACAGGGCCTCCTAAGCGAAAATGGGGGTTACCTAAGCCTTTGCCATAGGTAGGAAGAATAATGGGTCGACCGGCATCAAGCTCTGCTTGCATGTCTTCTAGTGTGGGGTTATGTACCACAGCAGCTTCCCAAGAAAAAAATTTTTGTATCATTGATACTATTTGATCAGCATTTTCGTCTAAGCTTTTGCCATAATATTGTTCTTTAACCCGAAACACGTGCAATATGTGTTCACGAGCCGACATGCGTTCAAGTGTTCTTCCTGCATAATAGGCATCTATCATGACAATGGTTGATTCTTCGCATGCGTCTTGCCACGGTTGGCGCCAATCAGCAAATGGTGCTTGGGAAGTAAATGGAACTGGTATCTGTGTTGCGCCAAGTGTTTCGGCTGGAAGAAAAAGAGGCCACACAAACAGCAGTACCCATATACGGAAACGCGTCTGCACTATTGTGTGAAAGAGTGATGTCATGGAGCGATGGATTATTATGCACCAACCACGTGGCCGCCAAAGGTATTGGCTAATTCTTGTACTGCTTGTTGATCTTTTTTTGTGTCATCAGTTGCTTTTATTTGTGCTTGAATAACAATTGTTTGTTGAAAAACAGTGTGTAATACATCTTCTATTTTTTTCTTACAATTTTTTTCTAATATTTTATCTTTTTGAAATGTATTGTCTACTGCCAACAAAAGAGTATTTTTTTCTGCGGAAACGATGTGTGCTGTTTTTAAAATAAACGTGAGTGAGGGAGCATCTTTTTCGAGTGCACGAATACATTCGGGCCATCGATATCGTACCGTTTCTTCGGGTATTATTTCATGAGGGAGTGCATCGGCCGTGTCATGAGTAGTCGAGGCTTCAGGAGTTTCTTGAGGGACTGTGGGTATTGTTGGGGGGAGTGAGGCCATCGCAGTAACCGGTGCTGGATCTTTGGGGAGAATGGCTTGATTTTGTTTTTCAACAGAATCAACACCCACTGTGACTTTGGGAGCGGGAGGTGTTGCCGGTAATGGTGTTGCTTTGATTGGTGTGGAAGAGGCTATTTGTGGTTCACTCTGCTGTGTTACGGCAATAATAAATAATTCTAACGGTAATTGGGGAAGCGGTGTTTGTGATACGTGCTCACGATAGTGAAAGGCTGATTCTATGCAAGCAATCAACGCAGTTGGTGTTGTTTGATCCGCAAGTACTTGTATATCAATTTTTTCTTCGGTAGAGAGACTCTGTGCATCTCCTGCTTGGAGTGATGAGAGAAGTATGGTACGGAGTAAAGAAATAATATCATCAAACATGGCCGTGCCAAGGCTGCCTTGTTGGTGGAGCAATGCAATCTCCTCGAGTGCGGTATGTGTTTGTTTGGTAATAAGAGAGTGTACTATACGCCGAGTGGATTCTTTGGTTGATGGTGGCAATATATGCGCCACACTTTCTTCGGTAATATGAGTATCTGTGGTTGCAAGTACCTGCTCGAGTAAGCTCACTGCATCACGAACAGACCCTTCACTTTTATGGACAATGTGATCAAGAACAGCTGCATCACAGGTACGACCTTCTGTATGTGCAATAGCGGCCAAGTGATCGTGGAGTCGTTCGTGTGCGATTTTTGAAAAAGTAAATCGTTGGCAACGAGAAATAATGGTATCTGGTAAGTGATCCATTTCTGTTGTTGCCAAAATAAATAGTACGTGTTTGGGCGGTTCTTCAAGTGTTTTGAGCAGCGCATTAAAGGCACTGTTTGAAAGCATGTGCACTTCATCGATAATAAATACTTTATATCGTGAGCTCGTGGGTCGAAACTGGGCATTGTCTATAATATGCTCTCGAACATTATCAACCCCCGTGTGACTGGCTGCGTCTATTTCAATCACATCTAAGGCATTCCCGGCCGTAATTGATATACAGGAGGCACAGGTATTGCAGGGTTCGGTATCGGTGTCTTTTCTATTGAGGCAATTTACTGCTTTTGCAACGAGTCGCGCTGTGGTGGTTTTTCCTATCCCTCGGGGGCCAGAAAATAAATAGGCATGGGCTACTTTATTTGTGCGGATTTGGTTTAAGAGTGTTTTTACAATATGTTCTTGCCCCACAACAGTCGAAAACAGCTGCGGGCGGTGGGTGTGGTACAGTGCCATAGGAGGAATGTCTAATAAGTAACGGTAGTATACAGAATGTAGAAGGAAAAGAGAAGTATAGATGGGAGTATACGGATTATCCAGATTTACGGATGGTTTTGGTGATTGGATTATTGCCTGCCTGCCGGCAGGCAGGCGTATATCCGCATATTACCACTTGCCCTCTATCCTATCCTATGCTATACTGTGTTTTGTAAAAGAATCTTATTTATTTTTTAATTCACCACGTATATGGCTGAAGCAAAAAAATCGAACAGAAAATTAAATCCAGCACTTTCAAAGCCAATGAAATTGTCAGAAGCTCTTGAAGCTGTTATTGGCAAAGGACCAATGCCTCGTTCTGAAGTAGTCCAAAAAATTTGGGTATATATTAAATCAAAAGATTTACAAAACCCACAAAACAAAAGAAACATTATCGCTGACGAATTATTGCTTCCATTATTTGGTGGGAAAAAAGAAGTGACGATGTTTGAAATGACAAAATTGATTTCAGCTCACTTGTCATAAGAGTGTAACATACATAAAAAAACCTCGATTACGGTCGAGGTTTTTTTAGTGTCATCCCCGCTTTCGCGGGGATGACACTTACGACCCTAAATGTTCAATCGCTGCCCAGGCACTTTCACCGTCTTCTGGAACAATAATAACGACCGTACTTCCAGCGCTTGCTTTATGAAATGTAATAGCCGCAGTTAAAACGCGATACATACGGCCTTCGGCAAGAACGGTCCACTCATGCTTTGTTGCATCTAAAAACACTTGTCCTCGAATATATTTTCTCCCAATTGGGCCAATTTGTTTAAATCGAAATACGCCATTTTCTGTAATGGTCATTTTCATGATGTCACCCTCTACCAGTTTTGATTTACTCGCATAGTTAGGTGGAATAGGGTATTCTTTTCCATTTGATGCCACCATGCTTGTTCCATTAAATACACCTTCTAATTCTTGCTCTTTTGATGCAAAAGAAGGGGAGTGCAACATGGATTTGTTTGGCACTGTGGCAGGAGCAGAGACTCCTTGTAACAAAGATTCCATATGTACTAATGCCTCACGAATATGGGCAATCTGATTTTTTATTTGTCCGATATCAATGGGTACGGGCGTTTCTCTTTGAGATGATGGTGTTATAAAAGGAGATTGATGGGGATCGGAAGGTGAGATAACTGAAGATGTTGCCTCTGGCGTTTCTCCTAACTGGGCTGTTGGTTCATGAGGTTGCCAAAATGGAATGGGAGGAGTTGCTTTTTTTTCGGCATCATCATCTTCAAATGGGGTGTGGGTGTGTAAAATAGATCCAATATGATTCATACAGCAAACGTATTATAAAGATGCTTCAGAGGCTTCGGATGTTCCCGATTTTTCCGGCTGATCTAATTTTGTCCGTTCTAATATTTCAGAAATAACTAAATTTCTGTCTCGTCCATATTTTAATCGTGATAATTGTTTTATTGCGTCGGCAAGTGGTTTGTTGCCATGTTGTGGAGGGTAGGAACGAAGTAAAAATGGGCGGCTTGCCTGATTTTTAATTAAAATTTTACTATAAAATGAATATTGTGGTGCATTGAGTAAGTCATACGATCCAAATACGGGAGCAAATTCTTTTGCCAAAATTTCAGAATCATCAGGACCAATACGACCAGAAAGCATCGTCCCCACGTTTCCCAAAATAGCATCCCGCACATCTGCTTTTCCTTTGTCATCGACTAATTGCCCCATGTATTGATGTGCCACAATTAAGTTGAGTTTATATTTACGCGCTTCTGATAAAATGGTTGAAATAGAATCGGTAATAAAGTTTTGAAACTCATCAATATAGAGGTAAAAATCTTTTCTGTCTTCTTCTTTCATATCGGCGCGAGCCATGGCAGCCATTTGTAATTTTGCCACCACAATCAACCCAAGCAATTTTGAGTTTACTTCACCGGTTTTTCCTTTTGCCAAATTGACCAAGAGAATTTTTTGATTATCCATAATGTCACGAAAATCAAAGCCTGATTTTTGTTGTCCCATAATGTTACGCATCATTTCGTTGCCCACAAAACGACCAACTTTAGATACCAAATAGCCAAGCATTTCCGATTTATGAAAGTCACTGGTTTTGGCCATTTCTTTTTCCCAAAACGCTCGAACGACTGGGTCGGTGACATTCTGTAAGTATTGTTTTACATACTCATCATCGGTAAACATGCGGGGAATATCAATAATCGTTCCCGGATTTGTCACATCGGCCATAAGGGTTAACATGACGTTTCTCATGTTGTGCTCAAACATAGGCCCAATCATTTCTGGTGGAAAGAGTTTGTAAAAAATGCCAATCATTTCTTGTACAGCAAAATCTTTTTGATCTTCATTTTTTGGTTCTAACATGTTGAGCCCAACAGGTCTTTCTAAGTCAGATGGGTCAAAAATAACCACATCATCCGCTCTGTGCTTTGGGATGTGTTCTAACACGGCTTCTACCAAGTCGCCGTGTGGATCAACAATAGCAACCCCTTTTCCGGCCAGTACATCTTGAATTGCTAAATTAGCAATGGTAACAGATTTTCCACTTCCAGATTTTCCAATAATATACATGTGGCGTCTGCGATCTGCGTCTTCTAAAAATACGTCTTGACGTGATCCTCTATATTCAACAAATCCTAACTTGAGACCACTGGTGGGTAAATTTGATGGTGGGGGAGCACTGCGGCCCGTGAGCCATTTAATATTTGGTACTTCTGTTGAGTGAAGTGGTGGATGCCAAAACGATGCCATTTCTTCGGTATTAAATACAAAAGAATATGCAGGATTGAATGAACGATAAATAAATTCTTGAATCAGTTTTGCTTGTCTTCGTGGCACAACCGCTTGGAAGCTATTTCCATAGCGATAAAGATTGTATTGTGTAAATGCATTGAGAAGTGAATCTAAATGTTGTTGTGCTCTGTTTGGATCGTCAGATACACTGAGAATGCGCAATGTGACATCCATGCCACCTTTACTTAGTTTTTCTTCAATCCCTTTTAACATTTCTTCTTCCATTTGAGAAAGTTGGTATTGTTTTGGTGGCGCTCCAAGAGTTTCTTTTTTGGTGATAAATGCGTCACCAATTCCTTTGCCTACTTGTTTTGCCATTCCCCCAAGGGTTGACCCTCCTGTTACATCTTCAAATTTTGCTCCTTGCTTTACTTCTCGTACTATACGAACTCCTTCTCGTCTCCATTTTTTATTGGCACTTCGGAGAACAAATTGAATCGCGGCAGAATCGTTATGTTCACGTATTTTTGAAAGAGAGTTGAGTACGCCAAGCAATGGGTCGGTATCCATTTTTTTATATGTTTTAAATGGAAAGACTGCATTTTTTTCTTGCGAGAGATACGCTCCTAAAATAGTACTACTGTTTGCAAAAATGTTGTAATCCGTCATTTCATCAATTTGTGCATACGGAAACTGTGCTTGAATTTGTTGTGACACCATGTGTGCCATTTTTTTTGGCAGGTCAATATAAAAATAAATCAGGCCATTATGCATGACGATTTCAAAAGAAAACGTATCGTCTCGTCCGAAAAACCAGCGGAGCAGGCCTCGTTGTGCACGTAACCCTGCAATGGTAGAAAAAAATGCTTCGGTAATTCCAATTTCTTCTTTAATTTGCTCTAGTCTATCTTCTTGGGCGCCTTGCCCTCCTTGGCCTTCGGATTTTTTTTCTTTTGGAACTTCTATTTTGAGAACGAGTCTATGAAATGCTTTGAGACTTTTATTTTTACTATGAACAAATGCTCGAATAATAAACAATCCTGCAACAAAAAGCCCTGCTCCCAGCACTCCTACCCCCACAATCAAAAGAGCGCTTTCTCCCTGAGCGATAGATGATGAAAGTACGGGGGGTTGTTGGGTGGGGAATGTTGTGAATTGGAAGAGAAACATACAAGAAAGGGAATGAGAGAAAAAATGTTATTTCTGTCGGTGATCCATTTTTTCTTTGAGTGCAATAATTCTATCCACTTTAATTTTTGCTTCTTGTTCTAAGAAGAATCGATTAATACCTGGCAGTAATCTGAGCCAGGATATAATAAGAAAAAAAATTTTCTTTATTTTAATATGCGTTCCTTTCATGAGTTTTCGTATTTCAAACGCGGTTTCTTCTCCTTTTATTTTAAATTCCTCTCGTTGAATGGGCGTTAATGCTTGAAAGGCTTCAGATAATCCTTCTTCGAGTACCCGTTCAACCTCTACGGTGAGGGCATCACGCACTTGGGGAATACTCGTGTGTTGTTGTTTTTTTTGTTTCCGTAATTTTCTTTTTAAAATATCAATATTGCTTTCAATATTTTTTTCATACGGAGCTCCTTCTCCTTGCTCTGTTTGTTGTTCCACCGCTTTATCATATTCTGCCGCAAGCGGGGCACCTTCGTGAGATTCTTGAGGAATGCTAAAAGTAGGTCGTTCTTTTTGGAGACTATCTGCTGGTATTTCGTTCGTTGTTTTTGTTTGTTTTGGAAGGTTGTCTCTTTTTTGATTATCACCAATCATACACATGAAGCCGAAGAAATGAAATACGAGAAAAGTATACCAAAAAAAAATATTTTTTACCATTCAGAGCCGTCTGTGCATGGGAAATAATACCGTGGGTGCTCGGTGGTGGACAAATGAGGCATTTTTCTATATACTCATCTTTGGATAGATTTTACACTTTTTATTTTATTTTTATGAAAAAATACCTTGCATTTTTTGTGATTGCTTTGCTTGCCGTCACTCCGTCTATCGTTGGGGCACAAATTATTGCTCCCATACAATTTAATCCTGAAAATGTGATTCAACAGTTTCCGCCTATAACGTGTTCTGTTGCCGAAGGGCGGATTACCTATATTCCGGGTGGAATAAATAAATTAGAATACGCAATTGCCTACACAACACAAGAAGATAGAGAAGCAACACTACGATATAAAATGATTGATAATACCGGAGAGGTGATTCTTGATAGTGAGCAGCCACGTATGCCACTTTATGAATTTCGATCAAACCCATTGATGCCGAATATGCTTTTGGCAAACAATGGTCAACTTGCCGAAATGCAGTTTTTTTCACATGCTCATACCTCGATTAGAATAGAAGCATCAATTGATAATGTTCCATGTACTCCTCGAACATATACGATTATTGATCCACTTCGTTGTTCTATGAGTGGAGTTCTTTCGTTGGTAGATGGAACAAAAAATAAATTGGTATTTGGCATAAATTATTCTGTTCCCGAAGATAGACGGGTGGGCATAGGTGATATTCCATATACATTTAATATTTCTCTTGATGCAAATGGTCAACAGGATCTTATTATTAGCGATAATGGCACCACGGCATTAGTAGCCGATGAGTCTCGATTAGTATTTAGAAGTGGGCAGAATAGTTCTTGGATACAATTTCCTATTGAGGAAAATGATTTGGTTCGCATTACGGGAAGTATCGGGGGAAAAGTGTGTACCCCTGCAAAATTAGCCTTGGTTCAACCTGAATATGCTTTTCCTATTGACGTTTCAGATTTTCAGCCAGGACAAACCGTTGTATTCACTCCACCTGAACAAGAAGATCCAGACGCTGTTGAGCCCGATTTACAGGGTGACATTGTTGTTCCGGCTGAACCAGTGCCCGTAGCACCAGACGTGAGTGGTAGTCGGTGTAGCGTTATTGCAGAAGGGGTCACAGACTCACAAGGTCGGGTACATATTGCATCAGCGTTGCAATATAAAAATGTTCCACAAGGAAACTTTTCTTATCAATTTATCAGCTATTTGACGAGTGCTGAAAATGATAAACAAGTGCACAATGCAAATATGCAAGTGGAGAATCAACCAAATGGTATAACCGAAGGTCCACTCTTTATTTTTGATCCAAAAAATGATCAAGATGCTTTTATTATTCATGGATTGTTAGAAAATTTGGTGTGTGACCCTGTTCGTATCGCGGCACCTATCATGAGAGATGATTCTGTTGGTAGTATGGGGAATGCGGCTCCTGTAGCAGGCGCACAGGTGTTGCCTGTTGGTGTGTCGCCAGAAGTAGTGGCGCAAATAAACCAAACCGATTTAGGCGAACGTGCCGAAATGAGTGCCAGTCAATCAGGAAATGATACGGATGGTGCTCTCGCAAGTGATACGGCTTCTTCATACTCACAAAAAAATTCTTGGTTTTTGTATGCCGTTGTTGCTGTATTGGTTGGAACCATTTTGTTTTTAGTTCGCATTATCTATCATGCAAAAAAACAAACATTCTCTGAATAAGTGATACTGTCTTTGTATGGATTCTCAATATTATTACATTACGACCACCTTGCCCTATGTGAACGCTGATCCTCATATTGGGTTTGCACTTGAAATTATTCAAGCAGATGCGTTGGCACGGTATCAGCAATTGCTTGGAAAAACCGTGGTATTTAATACCGGGACTGATGAGCATGGATTAAAAATTTACAGAAAAGCACTTGAGCAAGGCATATCACCTCAAGCGTATTGTGATATGTATGCGGCTAAATTTGATGGATTAAAAGAGTCATTACATCTTTCGTATACCCATTTTATTCGTACTACCGACGAGCATCACAAAGTGGCAGCACAGAAATTTTGGAATATCTGCCTAGAAAATGGTGATATTTATAAAAAAGATTATCAGGTAAAATATTGTGTGGGTTGCGAAATGGAAAAAACTGATTCAGAACTCGACAAGGGCATTTGCCCCATTCATCCCAATCAGGTGGTAGAAGAAATTCATGAAGAGAATTATTTTTTTCGATTTTCAAAATTTCAAGAACCGCTTTTGGCATTGTACGAAAAAAATCCAACATTCGTCGTCCCATCACATCGATTACAAGAAATTAAAAATTTTGTTCAAGATGGATTACAAGATTTTAGTATTTCTCGCTTAAAAGAAAAAATGCCTTGGGGAGTACCGGTGCCAAACGATGAAGAACATGTGATGTATGTGTGGTTTGATGCACTCATAAACTATATTTCTACATTGGGTTGGCCACAAAAAAATACGACAACCAGTGACACTCACCTTTTTGAAACATACTGGGGAACAACAGAATCACCCAATGCCGTGCAAGTTGCAGGAAAAGATAATTTGCGTCAGCAGTCGGCCATGTGGCAAGCCATGCTTTTGTCTGCAGGCCTCCCTCCTTCGAAGCAAATTTTTATTCATGGGTTTATTACGGCAAATGGCCAAAAAATGAGTAAAAGTTTGGGGAATGTTATTGACCCATTTTCTTTGGTACAAGCGTATGGTGTTGACCCAGTGCGATATTATTTATTGGGAGGTATTTCTGCCTACCAAGATGGTGATTTTTCCGACGAACGATTTCGTGAGGTCTATCAATCAGAACTTATGAATGGAGTAGGTAATTTAACTTCTCGCATTATTACCATGGTAGAAAAATATGCTGATGGTATTGTGCCACCTGTAGCACCCAATATGTTTGATACGCAAGGATTTTGGGATACCTATGATAGGTGTATGAACGCCTATGAGTTTCATGGTGTTATTCATAATATTCAAACACTGGTGACTGCGTGTGACAGTACTATTTCAAGTAAAAAACCATGGGAAATAGCACAAAGTGGGGGAGATGTGAGGGGGCTGTTATATCAATTAGTAGAGGGGCTCCGTCATATTGCATTGGCACTGTTGCCTATTATTCCACACACTGCTCAAAATATTTTGTCGCAGTTAGGAATCAATAGTACCGAACTTCGTACGCTCAAAGAGGAATCTGCGTGGGGTGGTATTCACCCCGGAACTCGTGTGAGTCGCACGGGAATTTTATTTCCTCGACTTCCATAAATAGGATCTATCTTTAAATGATATCGTCGTATGTCATGGTTTGATATTATTTTACTTGTTATTGTGGGTGGCTTTGGATTGTTTGGTGTATGGTTTGGTTTTTTTCACACGTTAGGATCGCTGTTGGGAACCGTGATGGGCGTGTATTTGGCCGGTCGGTATTATGAGCCTATGTCTGCCTGGCTCATTGCAGTGACTGGGTGGGGAGAAAATACCTCTAAAGTGATCATGTTTACTCTTTCGTTTATTCTTATCAATCGGTTGGTTGGGTTTGCGTTTTGGATGTTTAATAAATTTTTTGATGTATTAACCAAGTTGCCGTTTATTGGGTCTATCAATCGTTTGTTTGGGTTACTTTTGGGTGTATTTGAGGGTTTACTCACCGTTGGATTTTTTATTTATGCGGTTGAGCTATTTCCTATTTCTGCCAAACTCACTGGCATGATTGATGTGTCGTTCATTGCTCCCTATGCCTTGAGCATGGTAACTATCTTGCTTCCACTCCTTCCCGAGGGTATGCGGTTGCTTCGATCGAGTGTGGATTATGTGGA
>JAGOTR010000019.1:0-4686 GCA_018061685.1 Candidatus Magasanikiibacteriota bacterium | reverse complement strand
AAAGGCGGCATTGTGCCACATCACTTGGTTTCGGCGCATACCGTCGCGGCATTTTTTGATAGTATTGCTTCACAAAATCCTTCTGTTATTGTATTGATTGGTCCAAATCATTTTAGCCGGGGGCAGAGTGACTTTTTAACGACAAAAAGAGATTGGCAAACGCCATTTGGCGCCGTTGAAACAGATACAAAGATACAGAATAAGTTATTATCCCAAGGTGTTATTGCGGTAGATGAAACAGCAATCAAAGAAGAGCATAGTGTGTATGCACTCATTCCATTTATTCATGAATCTGCGCCAAATGCTAACGTGTTGCCTATTATTATAAAAGAATCGGCCACACCCGAAATGATTGATGAGCTGGTCATGCAATTACACGAAACACTTCCAAAAGATGCTGTGATTGTTGCGTCTATTGATTTTTCTCATTATCAATACAGTCGCGTTGCAGAATTTCACGATGAACTGAGCATCAATGTGATAGAAACAGGCGACATTGCACGCATTCCCCAAATAGAAATAGATGCACACAACACCTTGGCAGTGTTTATGAAACTCATGCAGGCCTTTGGCACACAGCGTGTTGCCGCTTCGCACCACACCAATTCTGGTGTGCTCACCGGGGCGTTGCATGAGCCAGAAACCACGAGTCATTATGTAGGGTATTTTGTGAAAGGGGAGCCACTTCAAGAAAAAGCGGTGAGCATACTTCAGTTTGGCGACATGATGCTTGATAGAAATGTACAAAATAGAATGGAAAAAAATGGCGGGCCGGACTATTTGTTTACCCATGTCGCAGGAAGAGAACATCGATTTTTTCAAGGCGTTGACATTGTGACGGCAAATTTAGAAGGCCCGTTTGCCGATGTACGACGACCCACCACCAAATCAATTGCATTTCGTTTTGACCCAGCACTTATTCCGACACTCCAAAAATATGGATTTAATTTGTTTACGCTCGCAAACAATCACACTCTCGACATGGGAAAATTAGGGTTTGAAGAAACAAAAAAGAATTTAGCTGCGGCAGGCATTCCATACTATGGCAATGAATTTTATGTACAAGATGATTCACTGTTAATACAAGACATAGCGGGTAAAAAAATTGCATTTTTAGGCTTGAATGACACTCACAATTCGTTAGATGCTGCGGAAGTAGATCGCCTGATACAAAAAGCAGAGGCAGAAGCTGATGTGACGATTGTGAATATTCACTGGGGAGTCGAATATGAACCGCTGTCACATCCACGCCAACGCTCACTTGCACATTCCTATATTGACGCTGGTGTTGACATCGTGATTGGCCACCACCCGCATGTGGTGCAAGAAATGGAAGTATATAACGGCAAGCCCATTTTTTATTCGCTTGGAAATTTTATTTTTGATCAATATTTTTCTGTGCCAACGCAAGAGAGTCTTGGTGTAGGTATGGTGATTTACAATGAAGGGTTGTCGCTGTATGTGTTTCCACTTGAAGGCGTGCAAAGTCAAGTACGACAAATGGAATACAAAAAAGCACAAACAATTTTTTCTGAATTTATTGACAGAAGCAGACTTGGCTCGTATACTTTTGATAGCAATTTTCATTTATTTTTACCCATGAAGTATGGAACCAATCCCTAACATGCCGCCATCTCCAGCGACTCCACCACCACACGGAATAAAAGGAGAATCACGAAAGGTTATTATTATTTTATTGATTTCGACCGTGGTGTTGTTGGCGTATATTGCGTATATGGTGTGGGGATTTGTTGCAAAAGTGAAATATGAAACATCATTTGACCTTCCACAAAATGATATTCCGATTACTACAAATCCACCACTTGTATTTGAAGATGATGTATATGAAAGTGGCGAAGATACGTTTGGTACATTTGTTCGTCCCATCCAAAGCGACATGAAAGTCTATACCGATGTGTTTCCAGAGGGTGAACTCTTGATTGATTGGCGTGGTTCGGTTCGTGAACTATCGGTTGAAGAAACAAAAAACATGATGTCTACGGTGGATGCCACATACCCAAACGCATTGTTTCGTGAAATGCTTCCTTCGTATGGACAAGGCAACGATGAATTTGGCTGTGGAGAAGATTGTGGCGTCCGTTTATATGAAGTGGGTGTTGTGAAAGGGCCATTAGCATTTGCCGAAGTACCACTGTATTATATGTTAGTCCCAAGTGAGGGCATGGGATTGTATTATACGAAAATACTGGTTGTATTGGTTCCAGAAGTAAATAAATTTCTTATTATTACCTTTCCAGGAGTGAATAATCCTGATCTCGGTGGGGGAAGTTCCTCATTGGAGCGCTTGGGATGGTTTTTAGGTGAAGTCAACTATCCATTACCAAATATTTATACGTACCCTGAAACCATTCAATTACCAAATCTCAACATGCTTATTCGCTATGTACCCTATACTGCACGGGCAGGAGGGATTAATACCGGGCCATTTAATACAAAAATCAGCCTAGAAAAATTGGACGATCAAGATAGAGTAGTGCATACCGATGCAACGTATGGTCCAATATATTTTGATGGCAAACAATATTCAGTCGCATTCCCCGATGGTGCTATTGCCGCCTACGATATTCAGCCAAATTTTTTCATTCCACAAAGCCGAGATGCACAAAAAGATATGTATCCATTGGGCTGGAAAACAGATATCAAATGGAATACATTCGTTGATCTTACTGATCACCGATTTGATTTGGGTGGAGATATTTCACAAACAGGCTGTGGGCAAGGATTTATCCAACTCACGAGTATTGTGAACCAAAAAGAATGGTTTAACGAAAGTAACCTCATTGAAATTGGAAAAACAAAACAGGGCGACGCTGTGTATGAATTAAAAGATAAAGCAACCAACCCATACTACAAACAAGTGTATGACTTTGGGTTTTATGGCTCTCGCATGTATGCCAATGGGGGATATAGTGAAACAGCCCAAGCAAAACTCGACAGCATGACCGACGAACAAAAGTTTGCAGAATTTTTGAAGGAAACTCCCGTGTTCTTTTGGAAAGATCCGGTTGGCAACTGGCGTGTATTTCGTGATATTGCCTATCAAACACTTGCTGAATGTGGCAAACCAGTCGTCTACCTCTACCCACAAAAAACAACAGCAGTAAACGTACAAGTAGCCCCAAATGGTGGATTTACCACAACTATTCCAGAATATCCAGAGAATGGATGGAATGTTGTTGCTGAACCAAACGGCACCCTCACATATTCTCTTGACGGAAAAACCTACCCATATTTATTTTGGGAAGGACATGCAAACGGATTTGGATTTCCAGAACAAGGATTTGTGTTTGCAAAAGATACAGTGCCAACAGAGATGCGAGAGCTTCTGTATAAGACCGGCTTGAACAAACAAGAAACAGAGGACTTTATGGAATTTTGGCAAGAACGGATGATGGTGAAACCATATGTGTTCGTGACGTTTGCACAGCAAGCTGATTTTGAACGAGGTGCACCACTTACGATTACACCAAAACCAGATACCACGATTCGTGTGTTTATGTCATTCACCCCGCTTGATACATGGAAAGACGTGCAACCACTTCGCATTGCCACGCCAAAGCGACATGGCTTTACCGCAGTAGAATGGGGTGGTGTATTAGAAGAAGGTTCACATACTGTTCGATAACCAGACCTTGGGCATATGTTGTTTGATACACATTGTCACATTCAATTTAAATCACTCTACAATGACCTCAACGAGGTCATTGTTCGGTGTACAGAAAAAAACATGATACTCAACCTCGTTGGAACGCAAATACCAACGAGTGAAAAAGCAATTGCGCTTGCAGAACAATATGATTGGATGTACGCAAGTATTGGCATTCACCCCATTCAGCATGATGTTGTCGAGGTAGAAGAAGAGGGGAGTCACTTTACCTCGCGTGGAGAAGAATGGAATCAAGAGCTGTTTGAGCGGCTGGTGCAACACCCCAAAGTGATTGCAGTGGGAGAAACGGGGTTAGACAAATTTCACATTCGAGGCGACAAACACATTGACGATATTTTTGCTGCACAAAAAACATTGTTTTTGCAGCATTATGAATTAGCACAAAAATATCACAAGCCCTTGGTTATTCATGTGCGTGATGCTCATGAAGAAATGATAGCAATTTTGGAGTCGTTGCCACATCCAATTCAGGGTACCGTCCATTGTTTCACGGGAAACTGGAGTCATGCCGAGCGGTATCTTTCGTTTGGATTACATCTTGGATTTACGGGTGTTATTACGTTTCCACCCAAAAAAACAGACCCAGCGCCACAAGAGGCCTTACTTGAGGTAATTAAAAATATGCCACTTGAGAGAGTGTTGGTAGAAACAGATGCTCCGTACTTAGCGCCACAAGCCTATAGGGGAGAGCGGTCAGAGCCATGGATGGTGGAAGAATGCATAAAAAAAATAGCAGAGATCCGAGAACTGTCTGTGGCCGATATAACGCACATAACCACACAAAATGCTCAGCGTCTTTTTTTGAAACAATAAGGAGACCCGTGGCTTTCTGAGCACATAAAAAAGACTGACATAGGTCTTTTTTATTTTGTATCTCTAGAGGGAATATGGTGAGATACACTATTGATCACCCTGTCAAGTTAAAAAACTATTGACGGAATTGAAAAAAAAGTGTATAGTAATAAATTTTTCGCTTAAATTAGCAAAGTTATGCACAG
>JAGOTR010000049.1 GCA_018061685.1 Candidatus Magasanikiibacteriota bacterium | reverse complement strand
GATCAACAAATTCGCTCCACCGTGAGCCTGCCACATGGCACCGGAAAAACAAAACGTATTGCCGCATTCGTAGGACCAAACGACGAAAAAGCAGCTAAAGCTGCCGGAGCCGACTTCGTATTTGGTGAAGAAGATATTAAACAAATTAAAGATACGGGAAAAGTAGATTTTGATGTTGCTGTATCTACCCCTGAAATGATGCCTAAATTGGCTGTTGCAGCAAAAGTATTAGGACCAAAAGGGCTCATGCCTAACCCAAAAACACAAACCGTTGGCGCTGACGTAGCAAAAATGGTACAAGCACTCAAAAAAGGACAAGCGTCTTTCAAAAATGATGATACCTCAAACGTGCATCAAGCCGTAGGAAAAGTAAGCTTTACCGATGAACAATTAAAAGAAAATGTCACAGTGTTTTTAGACACGATCAAAAAAATCAAACCCCAATCAGCAAAAGGAACGTACATCAAAGCGGTGTACCTCACGAGTAGTATGGGGCCAAGTGTCAAAGTATCAATCTAAGAAAAAAAACCCGGTCTTGACCGGGTTTTTTATTTTCTCTATACTTTTTTTATATGAAAATTTTCCTCATCATGGTACTCGTAGTTGTCGGTGGTTTTGGCTGTAACAAAATACCCGAAAAAAATGTACAAAATCTTCCTTCGGGAGAAGCGAGCCAAACAGAATCTTCCTCTCTACAGAATGAATCGGATATCGTTGCCTCAGAGCGATTTCATTTTGCAACCCTTGATCCAACATTCCGTTTTAGTGCAACACTCCCTGCTGGTGCAGTCGCAACATATGTGCCCAATATACAAAGTATTCATATTACTCTTCCGTCAGACAATAACAAATCCCTCTTTTTTATTCGATCATTTGAAGCCAATACATTTTTGACCCTGCAAACCGTAACTATTCTCGAAAAAGAAAGCACCACCATTCACGGTCATCCGGCAACACGGTATGTTATTGAAAAAAAGAACAATGTTCCTGACTTTACAGATCAACCAGCCTGGCGAAATCAAAAACACCGTGTTCTTGATATTCGACTCACACAAAATAATCCAAGCGTATTTTATGTATTTGCATACAATCCAACCGTTCCCACAACCACATTTGATACATTTATTGAATCGATAATCTTTGACACAGATAAGCAATCATTCACTCCCCCACTTGATGCATTTTCTTCACGAATAACGAAAAAACCATTTGGTATATTGATAGACAAAGCAACATCGCCGGTTCAGCCAGAAAAATTTAGCGGTTACCATACCGGTGTTGATGCCGAAATATTTGCAGATGAACAAGAGCGTGATATTACAGTACACAGTATCTGTGGTGGACCTATCACTTCTATCGACTGGGTATCTGGGTATGGTGGCGTTGTCACACAAACATGTATGCTTGGGACAGACACAATACATATTGTGTACGGGCATCTGAATCTAGCAAGTATTGATAAAAAAGTTGGCATGTATCTTACCCCAGGCATGTCTTTTGCACAGCTTGGAAAAGGGTTTAGCACGGAAACAGATGGCGAACGAAAACACCTGCACCTCGGTGTGTTTACAGGGAATAGTGATATTCGTGGATATGTGACTTCGAAAGAGGCATTGGGGAAATGGATCGATCCTGTTATTCTTTGGAGTGAGTAGGGGGATAGAAAAGGTAGTTATATGATATGCTAACAAATTATTTATTACTTATACAGCCAATACAACTATGGAAAAAAAACAAGAAGAAGATAAAAAAAAACAAAATTTTTCTAGAGTACTTCCAATTTGGAAATTTATACTGCTTTCCGTTATTACGACAGGAATTTATGAATTTATTTGGTTTTACAGACACTGGAAACTTCTCAAAGAAGAAAAAGGATTAGACATTTATCCCTTTTGGCGTGCATTTTTTTCCCCTCTTTTGGCGGGGAGTATCACAAAATATCTTAAAAATTTTTTAACAGAGAAAGATGTACCAAAAGAGCTATTGAATTCTTGTAATCCAAAACTTATAGGTATAACCTACTTTATTCTTTCAATTATATGGAGATTACCAGATCCATATTGGTTAATTTCATTTTTTACATTTATACCCATGCTTCCACTTATAAAAGCAACAAATGCATATTGGGAAAAAGAGGACAAACATTTACCTTCTAAAAAATTTACTTGGTGGCAAATAGTACTCATAAGTATAGGAATATTTTGGGTCATTATTTCAACGATTGGAACATTTATGCCTGAGTAAAACCCTGAGATTTTTTCACCCTTTATCTTTTATCTCAAAAAGCACTTTTTTGATCATTGAGAGGGATACGGCAAAACGTAAGTTGCCCCCCCTCTTTTTTTTTGATAAACTGAACCCATAATTGCCTTGTATTTATTGTATTATGACCACACCATACCGAACCAACGCCATTTCTTGGGATGAATGCTTTATGCGTATGGCACTCATTATTGCCCAACGGTCAAAAGACCCCTCTACCCAGGCAGGGGCGGTAATTACGAGCAGTAACCACATTGTGGTTGGCATGGGGTATAACGGGTTCCCCAAAGGGGTAGACAACGATGCATTCCCCTGGGAACGCGAAGGGTCGCTTGAAGAAACCAAGTATGCCTATATTTGCCATTCCGAAGAAAATGCCATTTATAATGCCAATGGCGATACGCATGGGTGCAAAGTATATACCACACTATTCCCATGCAACGAATGTACCAAAACATTAATTCAAAATGGTATTGTCGAGGTGATTTATCAAAGTGATAAATATCACGATACACCGGTGTGGAAAGCATCACGACGAATGCTCGACGCGGCCGGCGTCACCTACCGACAATACAGCTCAAAGTGGGATGATGAACAACATGTATGTCTCAGATAATTATTGGCTTGGTAGGAGAATTAGCAAGTGGCAAAGGCACCGCAAGCACTTATTTGAAAGAAACCTATGGAGCAAGTACGCATAGATTTTCTACCATGATGCGCGATGTTGCCGACCGGCTTTCTATTGCTCAAACCAGAGAAAATTTACAAACAATTTCAAAATTATTTCGCGATGCATTTGGTGGTGATGTATTTTCTCATGCCCTCGTCAAAGAAGTGATGGGCGACAGCTCACCCATTATTGTCATCGACGGTATTCGCCGCCCCGAAGACGTGACCCACTTAAAAACACTGCCTGGTTTTATACTGGTCTCTATCACCGCCGACATGGATACTCGATACAACCGACTCATCCTGCGGGGCGAAAATGAAGATGATACAAGTAAAACAAAAGAACAGTTTATAGAAGATACCAAACGAGAAGCCGAACAAAAAATACTTGAAATTGCACAAACGGCTACACACAGTGTAAATAATAACGGATCAAAAGAGTTCCTCTATACACAACTGGATGATATTATTACCGAGTATGCACCTCAAAGTAAAAAAAATGCATGAAGACGCGATTCTTCCGAAATACGCGCATCCGGGCGATGTTGGGTTAGATCTCTATTCACTCGAAGACTATGTACTAGAGCCAGGAGAACTCAAAATCTTTTATCTTGGTTTTGCACTTGAATTTGAATCGGGCCATGCCGCCCTTATGAAAGATAAAAGCAGTATGGGGGGAAAAGGCATTCACTGCTTGGGAGGTGTGTTTGATTCAGGATATAGAGGCGAATATAACGTGGCACTTATGAACCACTCCGCCGTTCCATTCCCCATTCAAAAAAAACAAAAAATTGCTCAGCTCGTTATCTTCCCCATTATTATTGCCGAGCTTGAAGAAGTATCAGAGTTAAGCGACAGCAGCCGTGGAACAGGAGCGTTTGGGAGTACGGGTAAATTTTAAGAATATGCAGATATGCGGATAATGCAGATTTACGGATAGTATTATTGATTCGATGAATAAATTATTGGATTATTAATATTAATAGCTCTGTATAATCAAATAATCTATTACTCGAATACTCAACCACATCCGTAGATCTGCATTATCCGCATATCTGCATATAAAACATCATTACAGTATGCAATCATACCTCGACATAGTCCAACACATTTTAACCCACGGCACACCAAAAACCGACCGAACAGGCACGGGCACTATTGCCGTAGCCGGCCACATGTTTGCTCATGAC
>JAGOTR010000048.1 GCA_018061685.1 Candidatus Magasanikiibacteriota bacterium | reverse complement strand
ATTACCACCCAAGCCGTGGTGTCGTATGCACAAGAAAAAAAACGCCCAACTATTTTTGGGGTGAGTTACTCATATCACGGTATTGATAAAACAGAGGTTGAAAAAGGGAGATTTTTTTCTGAAGATGAGGACAGCAGTGCAAGTCAGGTGGCTGTGCTTGGATCGGATATTGCTGAAACTTTTTTTGGGAATCAAGACCCAATAGAAAAAAGTATAAAAATAGACGGCAAGGCATATCGGGTGGTCGGAGTAATGGAATCAATCGGAACTACCGGTTTTGTCAATATGGATGAAACCGTGTATTTGCCTGTCACGACCGTACAAAAAAAATTAATGGGTATTGATTATGTGTTGTGGATTGTGGCACAAACAAAAGATAATACCAAAGCAGAATCAACAGCCGAAGAAATTCGGTCACTCATGCGTGAACAGCATAATATTACGGATGAAAGTAAAGAAGATTTTGCCGTTACCACGATGAATGAAGCTTTGGCTATTGTGGAAACGATTTTAATTGGTATTACGGGATTACTCATTGTGCTCGCCAGCATTTCTTTGATTGTTGGGGGGGTGGGGATTATGAACGTTATGTATGTGTCTGTGGTCGAAAGAACATTTGAAATAGGACTCCGAAAAGCTGTTGGTGCACGTGATAAGGATATTTTATATCAATTTTTGACCGAAGCCGTATGCCTTACGCTGTTAGGTGGGATAGGCGGTATTATTTTGGGTATTGGAATTTCTTATTTGGTCGCACTGATTGCATCGGTTATTGGATTTGATTGGCAGTTTGAAGTATCGATTTTTTCTGTTTTGTTAAGTGTTATTTTTTGTATATCAGTCGGATTATTTTTTGGTCTCTACCCAGCACGCCAAGCGGCACAGTTAGATCCAGTGGTGGCACTTCGAAAAGAATAAGTGTTTTCTCTTCACTTTACAAAATAAAAGAGGTATGCTATATTTGCAACTAAGTTGCAATAGTATATTTTTTATCTATGTATACGTCTTTGACTGCTACCCAATTAGAGCAAAAGGTGAGTGATGCTGGCTTGAAGCGTACGGCATCTCGCAGAGCAATTTATACCTATATCACCCAACATGAAGGGTTGTTTTCTGCTGCAGATATTTTGGCAACACATAAAAAACTTGATAAGGTATCGGTATATCGGACGCTTGAGTCACTCGAAAAATTGGATATTATTCACCGAGCGGCTGTATTAGACGGGCACCAAATGTACGAATTACATCAAGAAAAAAAAGATCACCATCATCATATTGTGTGTGTGATGTGTAAAAAAGATGCTTGCGTCCCTTGTGATATTTCTGATTTACCAAAAAAAATAAAAGGATTTACGACCGTGCACCACGCAGTTCATTTTACTGGAGTGTGTCGTGATTGCGCTGTCGCATAAGCTAGTATGAAAGCAACAAAAAACAATGTACTCACTGTAGAGCACCTTACCGTTCGGTATGGTGATTTTTTGGCATTAGACGATGTATCATTTTCTATTCCAAAAGGAGACATCGTTGCTATTATTGGACCTAATGGTTCGGGTAAAACCACACTCGTAAAACAAATATTAGGATTAGAAATGCCAACCCACGGGAGAATTTTAATTGAAGGAAAATCCGTGCGTCAATCGCTTCGTCGTATGGGGTATGTACCACAACGATTCTTTTTTGATAAAACACTTCCACTCACCGTTTTTGAATTTTTACAATTATCACTCTGTCACAAAGCACTCCATGCACAGCGTGATGCAATTCACGACGTACTTACACTCGTGGGCATGAGTGAGGTATGGCAAAAACAATTAGGCGTCCTTTCGGGTGGACAATTACAACGTATTCTAATTGCACGGGCACTGTTGCATGAACGGGATATATTAATTTTAGATGAACCCTCTACTGGTATTGATGCCTCGGGTGAGCAAGCACTGTATGATTTAATTCGTGATATTAACAAAAAGAAAAGCACGACATTTTTAATTGTGTCGCATGAGCTGGATTTTGTATCTGAATTTGCCGATTCTGTGGTGTGTGTGCAAAACAAGCTATTGTGTCATGATACGCCCGACAATGCATTTAATTGTTTTGATGTGCAAGAATTATATGCGGGACATCGACATGCACATACATCAAATAGAAAAAAATAATATATGATATTGCCTGAATTTTTACAATTTGCGTTTATGCAACGAGCCTTGGTTGGGGGAGTGCTTGTTGCATTGGTATTGGGCTGGATTGGCGTGTATGCCACGAGTCGCAATATGAGTTTTGTTGGCGAAGGAGTCGCTCATGCTTCGCTTGCGGCTATCGCATTTGCTCTCTTGGTCGGATGGTCTCCCATGCCTGCTGCCATCATTTTTGGTGTACTGTTGGCGTGTATATTGTATGTGTTAGATACAAAAACAAGTATCTCGCGCGACACGGCAATTGGTGTTATTTTTTCAAGCGGTATGGCACTTGGTGTGTTATTGTTGCAATTCAATGAAGGGTATGTCCCCGAACTCATGAGTTTTTTGTTTGGAAGCATTTTATCGATTACCAATGCTGATTTGGTGGTCGTATCCCTTGCTGCGAGTAGTATGATTGGTATCTTGTTTTTTTTACGAAAACAATTATTGTTTTTAACGGTTGATCCCGAAGGGGCATATTTAAGTGGTATGAACAAACAGTCTATTGAACTTTTATTATATATTCTCACGGCTGTCTCTGTTGTGGTAAGTAGTAAATTGGTCGGTATTGTGCTTGTGAGTGGCTTGTTGGTTCTTCCATCCGCCATTGCAAAAGCATATGCAAAATCATTTTCTCAATTTTTACTCATGGCCATTATTGCCAGTGTCACATTTGTGGTCACTGGGTTAATTGTCTCGTTTTATGCGGATTGGCCATCGGGTGCGTCTATTGTACTTGTTGGCACGATGTTGTTTTTAGTGTCTCGAGTTATTTCTTTTGGCATAAAAAAGTTTTCTCGATAAAAAATACTGTTTATCGTGTTTGATTTGTTTCTAAAATACTTTGTACATTTTGGTCAATTAAATCAATGTAGGTACTCCCCGGGGTAAGCGCCCCTTCTGGATTGAGTATCCCCACACGAATACCCTGATCTTTGGCAAACGACAGGAGTGCATCTTGCGCAAGATCGGGTTCTATATACATGGCACGTACACCATGTTCTTTTATTTCTTCTTCTAAATGAACTAAGTATTGAGGCGTGGGTTGTTTGCCTGGGAAGGGTTCAAACGTCGCAACCACGGTCAAGCCAAAGTGATCAGCAAAATAATAAAATGCATCATGAAAGGTAACAATATCTTTTTGTGCAAGGGTGTCAAGTTGCTGTTTCCATATCGCATCTTTTGCTTGTAATTCTGTTATAACTGATGCGGCATTGGTGGCAAATACCTCGGCGTGCTTTGGGTATGCCTCTGACAATGTTTTTTCGATTGACCCAATCATGATAATTGCATTGTTTGGGCTTAGCCAATAATGTGGGTCATATTCGCCATGAATATTAGTTGTTTCTTCTTGTTCATCACCGTGAGTTTCTTCCCCATGTGCATGTACTTCTGTATATTCTCGAAGAGGAATGTCGCTATCCAAAATAATTTTTGTTGCGTTGGTATGCTGCGAGAGGATTCCATCTACCCATCCGTCTAATTCATGCCCAATAGCAAATACATAATTGACATCTGAAAGATTTTTGATTGATGAGGGAGTTGGTTCAAATGTGTGTGGGCTGGTGCCAGGGGGTAAAATATTGTGTACACGAACCACACCTCCTCCAACAGCTTGCACGAGTAATTGGACAGGGGCAATGGTTGTGGCGACGGTTAATTGCGTGTCGGTTTCTTCCGTAAGTGGTATGGTAGGGGTGCTGCAGCCGGCACCAATGACAATAACGAGGAAAAATATTGCCGAGAGACTGAGGTATATTTTTTTCATAAATAGTATTGTATAAGTATCTGTGCGAGTATTGTAATGCAAGTGAGTTTCATTTGTCAAGACCATGTTTTTTGTTTAGTTTTTGTCGTCTGTCTTTTTATTGACAAAAGAATACGAACATCGTACCGTAGAGAGAGTATACGTGTAATTTTTTTTTATGAAACATGCCATTTATTTTTT
>JAGOTR010000018.1:14516-15855 GCA_018061685.1 Candidatus Magasanikiibacteriota bacterium | reverse complement strand
TCCCCTTTTGCCCCACATGGGTGCCCAGTACTTTGCGAAGGGCAATATGCAATAAGTGCGTTGCTGTATGATATTTGACACTCATGTCACTATGGTCAGAAAGACCGCCTTTGAATTTTTGTTCCGAGGCATCGCGAGACGTATTTTTATGAATATCAAATGACGCATGGAATCCGTCTACATCAACAGTAAGCCCATGTTCTTGTGCTAATTCTTGTGTCATTTCTAATGGAAAGCCAAATGTATCGTACAGTTTAAATGCTTGTTTTCCAGAAATTTCTGTAATTACGTTACCTGTTTTTTCCAATGCAATAGCAAATCCTTGTCTTAATTTTTCAAATTCTTTTAATCCTAACTCAAGAGTACTCACAAATTTTTCTTCTTCTCGTGCCAATTCTTCTTGAATGCGAGATTGTTCTTTTTTGAGCTGTGGATATGCATCAGCATACTGTTCAATATAGGCATCAGCTATGGCAACACAAAAATTGGTATGAATACCCAAGTCTCGGGCATACCGAACAGCACGACGAATAAGTCGACGAGTAAAATACCCTTGATCTTTATTGGCAGGCACAGCGCCGTCTGCAATTAAAAATGTAGCGGCTCGAAGATGGTCTAATACGACACGAAATGCATACGTTTCTTTTTGCTGTTGCCCATATACTTTTCCACTCAATTCTTCCAACGTTTTTTTGACCCCAGCAAATACGTCAATCATAAACATGTCGGGATCGTTGTTCAACGCGGCGGCAATACGCTCTAATCCCCCACCAAAGTCAATATTCTTTTGTTCTAATTCCACAAATCCAGCCTCTGTTTTTTTATACATCATAAACACATTGTTGCCGATTTCCATAAATCGACCACAATCACAGTTCACATGGCATGGCTCATCTTTCCAAACAGATTGCTCATGCAAGCCCCGTTCTAACCCAAAATCCCAAAACATTTCTGCGTCGGGTCCGCCTGGTTCGCCAATTGGCATATTGCCGGGCACGCCAGCCCGACTCCACCAATTCTTTTTTTCATCGTAATAAAAAATGCGTCCCCCTTGCATGCCATCACGCTCAGGAAAATCAACAATAGAAGCATCGATGCCCTTGCCCTGAAAGTGCTGCTGCCAATACCCTGCTGCTTCGGTATCTTTGGGAATGCCTAAATCCTCGTTTCCACGAAAACACGTGATATATAATTGGTTTGGATTCAACCCAATTTCATCAATTAAAAAAGAAAACATCCAGGCGATTTGTTCTTGTTTAAAATAATCACCCAGCGACCAGTTACCAAGCATTTCAAAAAAGGTGGTATGACGATTGTCGCCCACTTCATCCATATCAAC
>JAGOTR010000018.1:0-14416 GCA_018061685.1 Candidatus Magasanikiibacteriota bacterium | reverse complement strand
TTTCATCAATTAAAAAAGAAAACATCCAGGCGATTTGTTCTTGTTTAAAATAATCACCCAGCGACCAGTTACCAAGCATTTCAAAAAAGGTGGTATGACGATTGTCGCCCACTTCATCCATATCAACAGCACGGAAACATTTTTGTGAATCAGTTAATTTTGTGCCTTTTGGGTGTGTTTGCCCCAACAAGTACGGCACCATAGGCTGCATGCCAGAACCGGTAAACAAGGTGGTGGGGTCATTCTCAGGTAAGAGTGATGCAGAAGGCATCACGGCATGCCCTTTTTGTTCAAAAAAATCTAAGTAGGCTTTTCGGAGTTGTTGGGTGGTCATATAGAGTCAATTCAAATCCTTACTTCTCAATTCTTAATCCTCAATCCTTAATTCTCTATTAATAAAAAAAGGATTAAGGATTGAGGATTAAGAGGAAGAATTAAGGTAATTATATAGAGTTTGCTCTCCCCTCCAAAGAAATCTTCGTAATTCGATCTTTTACGGTTGTACTCTGTTCAAAACCAGGTAACATTTGTAATCGTTTGTTTACAAATTCATCCATAATGTCTACCCCTTCTTTGCCATCAAATAACATACGAATAATATAATTGGTATAGGCCTCAGGTTTGGCACCCTGTCCTACTGGCGACCAAAAATGATCGATAATAAATTTGGCAATTTCTTGGGTAAATTTGGAACGCATAAGTTGCAACTTTGCCAAACTACCGTAAAAAAATGAATGGCTGGCTTCTTCGCGCGCAATGGCTTTGAGTATATACGTTAGTACTGGATGTTCCATTAATTCCCAGAGGCGTCGATAGCCTGTAAGGGTGGTCATTTCATTAATGGCGCCCCAGGTCATATGGACAGCTGAAAATCTTTTGCCGACTAAATTTGCCGTCATAGCAGCCATGGCGCTCGATACTTTATATGACAAAGGAATGTTCTTTTTTATTTTTTCAAACCATTTATCTTCACTCGGGTACCCGGCTTCTTCTAAAAATCGATTCATGAGTTCGCCATGCAAATCTTCTTCATGTTGCCATTTTTCCATAAATTGGCGAACCACAGGGTCTCTCCCTGTGGGTGTTTTTTTCATTTCATTAAAATACACTTCAGTAAATTTTTCAATATCGCGAAAATATAACAGCACGGGGATAAAGGCATCTTTTATTTCATACTTTTTTACATCCTGCCACGGAATAGTGTCCAAAAATGCAGGAGTAAGCACTCGTTCTTGATTGTCATACCAATCAATGAGTTGCTTTGGAGAATCAAATGCTGGCATATATTATTATGCATAAATAATACCACCCCCTACACATAGATCTTCATTATATACAACGGCAAATTGCCCGGGAGTAATGGCTCGCTGTGGCTCAGCACAACGAATAAAAATATTGTTCGGATTGTTGGTATCGACAGAAACACTACATGATTGGAGCGATTGTCGATGCCGAAATCTCACCTGCAATGATACTGGAAATTGCGGCGCTTGTCCAGAAATCCAATGCATATCTGCGATAGAAATGGTGGTGGTATATAAGAGAGGATCATCTTCGTGACCAACAATGAGTTGATTATTTTTTTGATTTTTTCCTACAACAAACAGCGGGGTATCGCCACCTTGTTGAGAAAATCCATGCCGTTGACCAATGGTATAAAATGAGAGACCTTCGTGGATGCCAATAGAAACACCGCTCGTCGTAACAATCTCCCCCGGAGATTTACTAATTTTTTGCTGTAAAAAATCTTTCATGGGTACTTCGCCCACAAAGCAAATCCCCATAGATTCTGCACGTTTTGCCGTGGGCAAATGAAATTGTTCGGCTAATTGACGCACCTCTTGCTTGGTATACGTTCCAACAGGAAACAGGGTTCGCGACAATTGTTCTTGACTCAGTTGATGTAAAAAGTAAGTTTGATCTTTCTCAGTATCTTTGGATTGCACGAGTTCATACAGATGTGTCTCGTCGTTCAATCGCACATCGGCATAGTGACCTGTCGCCAAATAATCAAAGCCTAATTCTTTTGCTTTTGTCAGCCACGCACCAAATTTAATAAATTTATTACACATCACATCAGGGTTGGGTGTACGCCCAGCACTATATTCCGCAAACATATACTCCATCACAAACTCACGATATTCTTGTTCAAAATCAAGCGTCAAAAGTGGAATACCCAAAGAAGCCGCCACACGAATAGCATCTCGGCGATCTTCTTTCCAACTACAGACGCCCGTTAATTCAGTAGTATCACTCCACTGTTTCATGTACGCGGCGGTCACCGTATACCCTTGTTCAACCAAAAGAGCGGCGGCAACAGAGGAATCTACCCCGCCAGAAAGGCATACTAATACTCGAATGTCTTTGGGTTGTTTTTGCATAGGTACGCTATGTCATTCCCCCGACTGAATCGGGGGGATGACATAAAGGAATATCAAATTAAATCATACCTCGGTTGGTTTTTGCAAGCCTTTCTATACCAAAGTATACCACACCCCAAAAACAAAAATCCCCCTACTGCGCAGAGCGGAGAGGAGGACTTTTTAGTATACTTTTAAGCGCGTCGATTTTTGTTGCAATCGAAGCAGTATATTGGCCTATCACCGGTTGGTTGAAAAGGCAATTGTGTGATGTGAGTTCCACAGTCAGCACAATTTACATCAACATTGAACATTTGTCTTTCACGTCGAGGACCGTTGTCACGGGCATTTCTTCGAGCGCGGAGACAATTTGTACAAAATACAGGGCGATCACCAGATGGCTCAAAAGGCAATTGGGTGATTGCGGATCCGCATTCAGCACAAGCAATGTTGACGTCAAACATTTGTCTGTCGCCATCCATAGTTGGAATTTGCTTATTTTTTTATTTAATCCGACCTTTCCAAAATTCTAGTAACCTAGAATAGATGGCAGCGATAAGTAAAAACTATTCACTGTGCATAGACTATAGCATAGATTTGACCTATTGTCTAGTGGATCGTATGTGTATAGATTAGGACATTCTATGGAAAAACCCCTATTTGGATTCCCACGGACAACGAGAGGTTGAGTGGTTTCACGAGTAAATTCACAGAAGTATTGGTATTACCGTTTTGTATAGGTCTTATCAAACTCCCAACCAGCAAAGGTGGTTAATGCCACCACCTCGAGGAGGGTGACATAAAATAGCCAACTGCCATATAATTCTTTAAATTGATCCAATGATTGATTCGCGAGAACGGCCAAAAAAATAAAAAATCCATCTAACGCAAAGGCAGTGAGCAAACACATACAGCCCAACAAAAATCCATGCGTCAGATTGGCTGGAACTTTTTTAAAAAACCACTTTGAAAATAAGAGCAAAACCGGAATATTCCAAACCCACCCAAACACAAAATGACGCAAAGATAAGGTGTCGGTTTGCAAATACGGGATAACATAGTTGAAGCCATAGGCAATAAACGAAGAGACATACACCATGATACCAAAAAGAATCGCTCGTTTATAGTTCATAGGAGTTACGAAACAAAAGTAAAGACAAGCCCTAACACAAATACCAACATAAACACAAACAACCACCCAATGGTCGACAACAGCATAACCGTGGCAGCACGAAAATGGTGGTGCAATAATTTTTTTACTGGATCATAAAACACCAATGCGCCACACACAGCAACAGACAACACCAGTAAAAAGAATTGAAATGCTAATTGAATAGCTTGACCTACTTCGCCATTATATAAGTAAGGCAATTGAAATGCGATGAGCGCAATAAAAAATAAATACATGGACACAAGCACGGCATGTAAAAATCCTTTCCAAAAGGGTTCACGATAATCTCGAGAAAAAAGCATACTTGAAGAGTCTAAAAATTATGATGGTAGTATACAGTATTTTTGTGAAAAAATGAAATGAATTATGATTTAATTGGAATGACATATTGACAATTGAATCATGTATATAGTACACACTAAATTGTGACGCCAATCCCGGCGTGAGTGTTCTTTTTGACAAAGCAGGATAACAAACATGGAAACCCAACGTCCTCGAGTCACGATATTGCATGATACACCTCCTCAGCAGGTAGAAAAGGATAGGTGGATCCAATATGGCCCGTATGATCACGATACCACAATTGTTGTGACATTCGGCACAGTATATGTGATTCCCCTGTACCCAAACGGCGACCATGCGACCGAGCGAGCAAAAGACGCATCGATAAATGGGGTAATCGTTATCCCAGGCGAGGCAGCGTGCCAGATCACAGCACGGACACCTCTGGCAACATTCGTAGTGGTTACCTCAAACACATCAGCATCGAGGAACCGGCGCGCCAGGTTGGCCTAAGGTAGGTACATCCACTTCCCCCTCCACTTGCCAGGTGCCCCCACGAGCACCTCGCCCCTTCTTTTGAAAAGAAATCAAATAAATTTATTTCCAAAAGAAAAAAAATAATTCCGACTAAGTCGGGATTATTTTTTATATAGAGTATATTTTAAAACCATCGTTTGAGAGATTGCTTCGTCGCCCTGAGGGGCTTCTCGCAATGACATGACGATTCATATCTTGTGTTCAATGTTCCATGCTCCATAGCTTGCCCGGCGAAGCGGAGCGAAGACGGGTTGCCATGTATAAAAATATACATACTCCATTTTTTCAATAGAAGATTGTTAATATCAATTTCCTCCCCCCGAAAGCGCCCGTATCTTTCGCTGTACATCCGCATTGGCTGGGTCAACCTCACGAAGCGTTTGATAATAACCAAGTGCAGTGTCGTATTCTCCACGACGTTCATATAAGAGCCCTAAACTATAGAGTGTATTGGCATGTCGTGGTTCTTCGCGAAGCACGGAAAGCCAAAGGTCTTCGGCACGATCATCGTCTTCTCCTGTATTTCTGTTAAACAGCGCTCGACCTAATTGATACGCCCCATCGAGAGTGGCGACTTGTTCAAATGCTGTTTCATACACTACGATCACTTCATCAATTTTTTGTGTTGATTCCAAAAGTGTGGCTAAACTTTGATAGGCCGCAAGATAATTAGGTTTTATAGCAATTGCTTGTCTATATGCTGCTTCGGCCTTATCTAATTCTTTTGAAAATTCAAATATATTTCCTAAACGCCAATAGAGTACGGCATGCGTTGGTGCAAGTCGCAGTGCTTGCTCTACCGAATCTTTGGCCCACCCATTTGCTTCGGGTGTTACCAAGCGGGCATTCATATACAACACCCCCCTTGTTTCCCATGCATACACATCAAGAGGCGCAATGTCTGTGGCACGCTGGGCAGCATTCACGGCCTGCGCTACTTTTTGTGCCACAAACATATCGTTTCTTTGTTCATCAGATTTCTGTGTTTCTTTTTTGGCTTGTTCCAATGCCACTTCGGCAAGTGCCGTGTGATACGGTGCATACCATGGTCGTTTTTCAATTGCAAGTAAAATAGATTGTTCAGCACGATCGAGTGACGCATACTGTGCTTTTGAAAACCACCGTTCGGCACTATACAAACGTACGGCAAATGCACCAAACACAACAAGTACAAAACACACAACGACCACAATAAACGAGAGAAGCAATCGATATTCTGATGAGACGCGAACGGTAAACTTTTTTTCTTCTACCACCCCTCGGGTGGTAAGCGATATGGCCGAAACAAACAACGCAAGTAAAAGCCACCACCATACAAAGAGTACGAGATCATACATAATAATGGCCATGCCAACAGTACTCACAATAAAACCAAAAAAAAGCGTATACGCATACCAAGCATGTCCATTATTGTGGTGAACGACATGGTCTAATCGGTGTATACCTACGGATCGACGCGTTTCTATAGCATGCATATACATGCCCCCCATACCAACTAACAGAAGCATGAGCATACTCACCGTACCCAAAAAACCAAGTTCCCCAAGCATGGCAAACACGGTATTAAATGGTACAGCAAATCGAATGGTTTCTACGGTGTCGCTGGTATTAAATATGGCTGGTCGTAAAGAAGAAAATGTATACAAAAATGTTCCGGGACCAGACCCAATCAAAAATTCTGGAATACTGCGAAGAAGCACATCTTTTGTCATACTCCAAGAGAGTTGACTCCCCAGAGCTACCTCGGCAGGCAATGATTTTTGGAGTGTTTGTGGTGCACCAAACAAAGAAAAAAATATCGCACTGATCAACAAAATAAACGAAGCAATAATATGTGATTCTCGAAGACGTTTACGGAAGAGGAATGCAGCAAGAACAAGCAAAGCAATACCCACAGCACTCACCTTCCATAATACCGGGAACCCAATAGCTACTATAGTAGCACCTGTAATGAAAGCCGTACTCCAAAAAAGAACCCTCACCAATAATGCAAGCTGTTTTTGTAATACGAGGCCGAAACTCAAGAGGAATATACTAATAAGATACATTCCAAAACCAGTATGTGACGCACTCACCGTATTTGAAACACGAACGCCTGCCAAAACCATTTCGGTAATGGACGAAGCAAATGGACTATGCAACAAAAAAAACCAAACACAAGACAACACAGCACTCACACAAAGTGCCGCAATCATTGCGTTCAGTCTTTCTTTTGTTTTTACTTCTTGCAGCAGAAACCAACAAAATACCACGCTGCCAAAAAGCACCACTCCATGCAAGACAAATTGGTCAGAAAAACCAAATACACTGTGCCTCACATGACTTGACCATATCACTGAAGAAACAAATAATATGGTAGACAGTATCAGTGGAATGTCCAAAATTGTCCGTTGCAAAATGAATGATTTTTTAACCATCAGGCGTACCACACTTGCCATAAATGTACAGACCAGTAACAAAAAAAATACCAATTCTTTTATAGGGAGAAGTGTATTGCTTGTCAATGAAGAAAATACAAGTGGCAAAAGCACCACAATACTAAGCAAACACCAAAATGGCAATCGTTCAATAATATTCCATTTATGCCGAAATAATTTCATACGGATACTACTGAAAGCTAGTCAAACCGAATCACATCATCTTGTGGAAGAACGGTTCGTGGGGTTGATTGAGGTGGAGAAGATTGAGATTGTGATGGGACTTCTTTTTGAACAGGCGGCAAAACCACAGGTGGAGAAGAAGACGCTTCGGAAGAAACTGCTGGTGCAGACGGAGCGACCCGTGTGTCACTTCGTCTTTCCTGTGGTCTTTCAGGCGTTTGCACTCGTCGTTCTTGCCCTTCGGAGGAAGGGGTCTCCCCTACTTTCTTTTTTCTTCGTCGTCTCTTTTTCTTTTTTTCTTGTCCCATGCCAGATGGTTGTTCCGAACGAGACACGGGTGCAGATTGAGCAAGAGATGCATTACTCATTGGTCGAATAGCAGGAACCTCGTTCAACGATACTAAAGAAATTGATGAGGGATTGCTATTGCCTGAGCTTGAGAGAGGCTGTGTTGTTTCTTCGACGTGTACTGCAGGTAAAACAACAGATTCTGGTGGTGGAACTAATTCACGAAGCGATACGCTTGGCGATGCCGGCTCACGTCGAGAAGGTTCTTTTTTTTCACGACGAGAAGATCCCCCACCGTTTCTATCGGAATCACGACTCGGCTTTTTTGGCCCGCCAGCAGACGCTGCTGTTTTTGGACGACGAAAATCTCCGCCTCCCCCTTCTTTTCTTTCTTCTCTTCGGGGGGCTCCGGATGATTTTGGTTTGGCTTCTTTAGTGGTATCAATATCTTCACCATTTTCTTCATCGCCACCAGTCTCAAGCCCACTCCAACGCATAATTTTTTCTTCAATCACATCACGTTTTTCCGCATATCGTTCTCGTGACACACGAATTACTTTTTCAGAAGATCCAGTCCGTGACGCAATCGGTGCCATGGTGCTTGAACTAAATGGTTGCGAAGCAACCCCATCAATCATAAGTTTTAAAATCACACGAAATTTTGCCAAATTCACAATATCTTCTTCCAAAAATACGGGAGCAAATTCTTTTGCCAAAATTTCAGCATCTGCGGCACCCACCCGAAATGCCACAATAGTACCCACGTTTCCAAAGACGGCGTCAGCCACAATTTCGTCGAGCTGTGCCACATATTGGTGTGCCATAACTAAGCCCAAGCGATATTTACGCGCTTCAGACAAAATGTTGGCAAAAGAAGGGGTGGCAAAGTTTTGAAATTCGTCAACGTATAAAAAGAAATCACGACGCTGTGCTTCGGGAATATCAACACGCTCCATGGCAGACAGTTGAATTTTGGTAATAAGCATACCACCCAACAGTCGACTATTATCTTCTCCAATACGGCCTTTGGAAAGATTCATAATTAAAATTTTTCCAGTATCCATGGCCTCACGGATATCAATGGTGGATTTTACTTGTGCCACCATATTTCGAATCACACTTGCAGACAAAAATTGCCCAATTTTATTTTGAATCGGCGCAACGGCTTCTTTTTGATACCGAGGTTCGTAATTTTCAAATTCATTCATCCAAAATCCTTTAATCACCGGGTCTTTTACCTGACGCAATACTTTTTTACGAAATGCTTTTTCTGACAGCAATCGATTAATAGCCAAGAGTGTTGAGCCGGGATATTCAAGCAGAGCCAAAAGCGTATTATTTAAAATATATTCCATACGAGCCGACCACACGTCGGGCCATATTTTTTTAAATGTACCCATGAGCCCCGCAACAATCAAATGTTTTTGCTCTTCATTTTTTACTTCCAAAATATTAAACCCAACCGGATACTCCATGTCGGCAGGGTTGAGATAAATAACATCGTTGAGGCGGTGTGAAGGAATAAAGTCAATAATTTTTTCAGCAAAATCTCCGTGCGGATCAACAAGTCCAACACCATGCCCGGTATAAATATCATGGAGCATCATGTTTTCCATCATAGTGGATTTGCCCATACCTGTTTTTCCAATAATATACATGTGCCGCCGTCGGTCATCTTTTTTAATACCAAAACGACGCAACTGGTTGCGGAAGTTGGTTTGACCAAACAAACAAATTTCATTTTCCTCCTCTACGGCATCTCCTTTTGGAAGTAAGTAGGGTGCGGGCATAGAAACGTAGGTATCTATAATAGTGAGAGTATATCATAGATGTATGAACATACAAATTACAAATAGTACAAATCTACAAATTTGTAATTCGTATATTCGCACTATTTGTAATTTGTATGTTCATATATATTATCATTATATACACTTCCTCAACACCTCTAACAAATCATCCTTCTTCGCTCGGGGCAGCAGATGAGTTAACCGCTGTGCGAGTCGCCCTCTTTCGGCACTATCGGCGAGCAACTCTTTTATCACTTTTGCTAAATGATTTCCATTGCATGTTTTTTCGTCAAGCACGACAACCGCATTCTTTTCCGATAAAAATGCCACATTTTCTTCTTGATGTCCGGGCTTTGGAATAAGAATACCTGGCTTTTCGAGGGCGGCAATTTCACTCATGGTACCAAATCCACCGCGCGAAATCACAATATCAGCAGCAGCGTAGGCGTCTGACATTTCTTCGGTAAAAAAAAGAAATGGATGATAAAACGAAAATTGACGTTTGGCCGGTTCAATTAATTCTTGTGGCCGCTCTTTTCCCGTTAAGTGAATAATATGACAAATACCTTGTAAATGATGCACGGCTTCAATAACAAGTTGATTCACACGAAACGAACCCGTTCCCCCACCTGTGGCAAATACCACCGGCAGTTTGGGGTCTATACCAAATAATTTTTCTGCCCCTGCACGAGTTCCGTGAAACAATGATGCCCGCACCGGATTTCCAATCCAAGTTGTTTTCTTTTTTGAAAAATAGTTGAGATGCATTTCAAGCGCGGTGGTAATAACACGAGCACTTGGCGCCATGAGTTTGTTGGCAAGTCCAATCACCACATCTTGCTGATGCACCCATGTAGGAATGCCCAGCAGCCAAGCCGCGGCATGCACAGGCACAGACACAAATCCCCCGGCAGAAATACACACATCTGGTTTTTCTCTCCACAGTATTTTTATGGATTGAAAAAATCCAATAACAATACGAACAATATCAATCACATTCCAAAAAGAAATATACCGTCGTAATTTTCCTGAAGAAATCGTGTGAAACGGTATACCATATTCTTCGATGGTCATTTTTTCCGGGCCTCGTTTGGTACCAATCCAAAAAAACGTAGCGTTTGGATGTGCCTCTGTCACCATATCATGTATGGCAAGTAAGGGCGTCACCGGCCCCAATGTTCCCCCACCTGAGAAAAGTATTTTCATATTTATAGATGTCATCCTGAACTTGTTTCAGGATCTATAGAAATAACTTGAGATCCTGAAACAAGTTCAGGATGACAACGTCCACTACCCTCGCCGCCGCTCACCACGGGACAAATTAATAATAATGCCAACCGCCGCCAAATTTAATGCCAAGGCAGTACCCCCATGACTGACAAATGGAAGTGGCACACCCGTAATTGGCATAAGCCCCACCATAGCGGCAATGTTGAAAAAAAACTGCACAGAGAGCCATAGTACAATACCACTTATCACATACATTTTATATGGGTCTTGTGTTTCTTTTGCCAGTCGAAGCGCCCGGAGCATGGTGTATATAAATAATATAAGAAATCCAACCGTCACCACAAATCCCGTTTCTTCGGCAATCACAGCAAAAATACTGTCGGCATGTACTTCGGGCAGGTATTGAAATTTTTGTTGTGAATGGCCAAGCCCCACACCAAACCATCCGCCAGATCCAATAGCCAAAAATGCTTGGTTAATATGGTACCCAATCCCCTGTGGATCAAGTTCTGGATGCAAAAATGTAGTAAACCGTGCAGCACGATACGGCGCGGTTGCAATTAAAAGTGCAAATGCCAGCACGGCCACCAATGCCACACCTCCCAAATGCGACCACTTGGCCTGTGCCACAAACAACATGCCAAACAACAAAGAAAATAAAATAGATGCCGTACCAATATCTGGTTGTAACATAACCAATCCAATGGGAATCATACCCATGCCTAACACCACTAAAAATCCTTTTTGAAAATCTTGAATGTCTTTTCCTCGTACAGCAAGCTGTGCGGCAAGAAAAAAAACTAACCCTAGTTTTGCCATTTCAGAGGGCTGAAATGAAATACCTCCCAATACCAGCCAACTTCTGGCACCCGTACTAAAGGTCTCCCCCACCCCCGGAATAAGTACACCAATAAGAAGGAGTAACGACACAACTAATATGGCATGACCAATTTTTTTTACCCACGCAAATGGGAGTTTAGAAAAGAAAAAGAATGCAACAATGCCGGGGAGTACGCCAAACAGTAATTGTCGTTTAATAAAAAAATAGGTATCACCAAATCGATCAAATGCCGCCACAGAGCTGGCAGACGTAAGCATGATGAGACCAAAGACTAATAAGAGAAAAAAACAAGAGAGCAATACATAATCAACCTCGGCTCTTTTGTGTAGGGGGACAGGCATAGTGAGAGTCAGGTTAGACGTTCAAAAATACTAACAATACGGCGGTAATGCCTAAAAAAATATGAACGCCGCAGGCAGCCGCCAATAACACGTACGAAATATATCTATCTTTTGAAAAGAAAAACCACCCCAACAAGGCATGTACCAAAGCAATACATATACCCATCACCGGAATCATAAACACCTTATACCACTGCCCTACCAAATCCACCCCAAACAATGTAGTATAATGCAAAAAAATAAGCTCTTCTTGAGGGCGTATGTACCATAACAGCCATACCCAAAGAAACATGTTCGCTGCCAAAACAACCGACAAGAGGATAGTATTGGGTTTATGTTTGAGATATAGTTTTAATGGGTAGATGTTTTTCATAAAGTAGACAGAAGCAATTCATGTCATCCTGAACCTTCGGCGTGAGCTCAGGTCGAATGCTTGTTTCAGGATCTCTTGATGTTATAGTCAGATCCTGAAACAAGTTCAGGATGACAATTAATAATCCGTCTCCCCCTATATACCCCCCTATTTTACCGTGTATAACCCGCCTTGACAAGAATAGCACTTTCTTTTATACTACGAGCCACAAAGATATCATTTTATTTTGATTAGAACTTTAATTATTATTGTATGGCCCATAAGAAGGCGGGTGGCTCTACCAGGCTTGGACGTGATTCTAACCCTCAGTACCTTGGCACCAAAATTGGAGATGGTCAAACGGTACAAGCAGGCATGGTCATTGTTCGACAACGTGGTACGAGAATCCACCCAGGAAAAAATGTTAAAAAAGGAAAAGATGATACGCTCTATGCACATACTGCAGGCACGGTGAAATTTAGTCATAAAAAAATGACCAAATTTAATGGCACAATGAAATTAACTCGTTTTGCCAACGTCGTTCCTCCAACAGCAGCGTAAAGAAAATTTTCTTTCGTACAATAAAAACTTCCTTCGAGATATAAGGAAGTTTTTTTATACAAAAAAACAATACTATATTTTCTTGCAAATACATTGTTTTTTCGCTACCATACCCACAACTCCACCATACCTCACCGGAGTTGAAAGGGGGCATCAAATGGAATCAACCAAATGGATCGCAATCATTCTTGGGGTAATAGGGATTGTCTTTGCCATTATCGGTTCAGACAATAATCCTGCATCCCTCAGCGCGTGCATTTTCATTGTCTCAATCCTCTTGATTGGACTTGGTGTATTTACACGCCCTACCCAAGAATGATCAATCCTCGCTCCACATGGCTGGTCAAAACAGCCTACCACCACACACCGTGATGAATACTCTCATCACGGTGTTTTTCTTGCCAGAAACATTCATGCTATACTTAGCATATCTATGCAAGAATTTTTTGTCACACTCTTGTCACACGTCGTGTCGCAACTGGTTGGGATACTGGGGATATTTTTTGTATTGGGGTATGCCATGTCCAAAGTGCAAAACGCCATTCACCACATATACCAACGCACCGTGGGCTGGAAAGGAATTTTGTTCACTGCCTGGATTGGCACACCAATTCATGAACTCTCACACGTCATTGTTGCAAAATTATTTCGCCACCGTATTGAAGAAGTCTCTTTTTTTAAACCCAACAAACATACTGGAGCATTAGGCCATGTGGAACATAGTTATAATAAAAAAAGCCTGTACCAACAAATGGGAAATTTTTTTATTGGGGCGGCACCGCTTATAGGTGGCTCACTCATAGTGTTTTTACTCCTCAAAATATTTTTCCCGCAAGGGACCGAACTCATTTCCACATTTTCACACATACACGTTTCCAAAGAATCATTTTTTCTTCTTCAAAAAACACTCACGAACGTGTGGTCTACGATACCATTTGAGTCTGTTTCATTTTGGATATTTATCTTTTTATCATTTTGTATTTCAAGCCATAGTGCACCCAGCGCGCAAGATAGACGTGGTATGTGGAAAGGATTCGGATGGATTATTGTATTACTTATTATACTCAATATCATTCCCACACTGCTTGGCGCGACGAGTGATGGAATTATTACACACATCAATCGATATACAGGAATTCTTATTTCGTTTTCACTTTACACCCTCTCTCTTCTTCTCGTACACTATATACTCGTCTTCACACTCTTACGTATCCCCTATTTTTTACTAAAAAAATAGCCCCGACACTTCGACAGGCCTGACTACCGACAGGCAGGCTCAGTGTAAACGGGACTATTTTGAATATATACAATTATTTTTTTGCAGAAGCTTTTTTGCGAAGCGTCACTTTTTTCTTTGAGCCACTCATACCTCTCGAGGCTACTTTGGCTTCTAAACTGCTCGCCAGTTTTCCCACAACAAATTTTTCTACAAAACCTCCCATTAAAGAACTCACTATACCCATATTTTTTGATACCCCATCCACTTTGTCGCGCATGTATTGCACGGCTTCGTTAATGAGTTCTAATTTATGGGTCACAGATTCAATAATGGTATTTGCATTTTTAAGAACACGTGCCGCCTGATACAACAACCAACAAAGAAAAATGGTAAACCACAAAATACAAATGGCTAATACCATGTAGAGTAAATCTTGACTGGTTGAAAATAGCATACGTTTCCCAAAATCCTTGCACAATCGGGTGTTGCCTTGTGTGCAAGAATATAAAAATTAACAGGCATACAAAAGTATACCATACTTTTTTTTCTTTTGCATTTGTTTGTACAAAAACAGTGGATAAATTTTTTTACGATACATGGATCATGGAACACAAAATTTGATGAACTTTCTCTGTCACTCCGAGCGAAGGGGATTCGAGGAGTAACAAATACATACATAAAAAAATACCTGTCCAAATTGAGACAAGTATTTTTTTATTTTTATGTGTATAAAATATATTTCTATAGGATCCTATTGATATATGTACGAGATACTTTTTATTAAGAATATGTATATGAATTTTCATCAGTATATCACACTTGTCCCCATTTGATTACACCTACC
>JAGOTR010000047.1 GCA_018061685.1 Candidatus Magasanikiibacteriota bacterium | reverse complement strand
GGTAAGCATTGTTTTGATAAGCTCTGCAATAATAAGCTGTGGTGGAACGGCGGAACCAATTTCTGCCGCACGCGCACCTGCACCTATTTGCGCGTTAATTTGATCTTGGAGTGTTTGAGCGACCACCATATCTGTTTGGAAAAAGATACTGGATATAAGAAGCAATAACACACCGATGGGGAGTATGTGTTTCATAAAAAATTAACAGTTTTGAGGACACTCTGCAATACATGCTTCATATTGTTCTCCAACATTACCACCATGACGTTCTTCACATCTGGTTTCACATGCTGCAATACGAGCGGGTGTACAGTTATTTGCATTGCCACCACCAGCACCAACTGGGCCTCCGGATGTTTTTGATACAATGCGAGGCACTACGAATGCGGTAATACTGTATGCACCCACCGTAACAACAAGTCCAATAATGGCACTTTGAATAATTTTTTGCGCTTTTTCTACTTGGCCTTCGTCGCCACGTGCCATCATCCACAAAAAGCCAGCATATACCGTAAGTACCAAAAATATAACACCAATAAATGATAACGCGGTTTTAATAACCACACCAATGGTTTCTGCAAGGGATGTTTCTGTGGCAGGTGCATAGCCAGCATTGGCCGCCGCCCTGTCTGCAATGTCGCCACCTAAGTTAATTGCCAACACTGTACTTGGAAGTAAGAAACATAGGGCGAGTACAAAAGCGAAAAGGTGTTTTTTCATACGACAAGGTGAAATTAATTTTCAAATCGACTGGTAATAAGTTTCGTAATTCCGGCTGCACTCATAACAACCACAAGTCCAATAATGGCTGCGGAAATAATTTTTTGTGCTTTTTCTACTTGTGATTCTTCTCCACGAGCCGTCATCCACAAATACCCTGCGTATACCATTAATACCAAGAAAATAAGACCAACTAACGTGAGGGCGGCATTAATGGTTGTTCCCACCACGTTTTCAATGTTGGCTTCACTTGTACCCGCTTTTTCGCCCGACTTGCCTAAGTTGGCTACCGCATTGCCTAAATTTCCGGCTGAAAATGCCGTAGGTACTGCCACGAAAAAAGTGAATATTCCTATTGTTACAATACTCGTTTTTATATATCTAAGCATTGACATATAAAGTATATACATGAATGAATTAAACCACACACTTGTCCGGCCTGCCTGCCGGCAGGCAGGCGTACCCCGCTTAGCGGGGGTAGACGGATTAAAATTAATCATTTTTTGCATCACACGTTGCGACACATGCCGGAATTTCTTGTATTTGTGCATTAAACGTAAAATCATTTGGTGCACAAAAATCATCACCAGGGCCACATTGTAACCCTTGCGTTTGACAGTCTTGCTCTGTAGTAACGCGACAGGCCCAGAGTGCATTCACTTTGTCTTGGCAGCAGCCAATACGAGGACCACTTTCGCTTCCTGCTCCTCGACCAGCGGCACTTTCTTGTAATTTAGTTACGATAAGAGACGTTAATCCGTAGGCACCAATAGTAATAACGAGCCCAATAATCGCACCAAAAATAGTATTGCGTGCTTTTGCAATTTGATCTTCTTCGCCTCGTGCCGTCATCCACAAAAATCCCGCGTAGACCATGAGGCCAAAGAAAATAATACCGGTTGCAGCAAGCAATCTTTTTACTAGAGTTCCGGCACTCGTAGAAAGATCGGTTTGCGAAATGCCGGTAGGGCGAACGGCTTCTTGTAAAAATCCTTCCGCATTTCCTATAGTAACTCGTTCAGACAAAACAAATGTTGGCAGAAGTAACAACATTCCGAACGTGAAAAAAATGATATGACGAATATATTTCATAATAACACAAAAAATGTGGGAGGCATTTTATCGGCAACAAACAATATCGTTTCCACCATCACATAATTCAGCTGCCTGTTCAGGTTGCATGTTAGGAACCATACCAGCGCACGTATTAAGTGGTTTACAACTAAATGCAGGGCCTGCAACGACACGACATCGGTCGGCACCACCTTCATTGGGGGCTACACCTCCGCCGGCTCCTCCTCCATCTGCAGGAGCACCACCACCACCTCCGCCACCGGCACCGCCATCGGCACTTTGAAACACAAAACTCGTGAGTGCATACGAACCGAGCACAATGATAAGACCAATGGTTGCTCCAATAATTGAACGTTGGCCTTTTTTAATCATGTCTTCTTCTCCTCTTGCCGTCATCCACAAAAATCCTCCATAGACAATGAGGACAAAAAACATGACACCTATGAGGGATAGTAGAGATCCAATAATTGTTCCGGTAAGAACAGAAACAGAAGATCCGTATTTATCTAACCCAGCATTTTGTGCTGTAGAATCAAGACCATATTGGGCAAAAACACTCTGAGGAAGAACAAAGAGTGTGGTAAAAAGAAACAATGCAAGTGATTTTTTCATACAAATTGTTTCCCAAGTGGGATTGATTAAAAAAATTTTTTATTTACAACAAACGATATTTGCTGCCCCTGGACAAATATTGAGGGCACAAGAATCTGCGTTTTGTTCACATTGCCTTCTTGCTGCATCAACGTTTTCTTCTTGTATACCAATACAGGTTTGAATTTGTTTGCAACTAAATCCATTCCCTTTTGCACGGCATCGCTCATCTGTTTCTGGTGCCCCGCCATCACCCCCACCAGCCGTAGACTCCACACTTTCAAATATAAATTTAGTAATGGCGTATGACCCAAGTACAATCAACATGCCGATCGTTGCTCCAATAAGTGTACTTTGTGCTTTTTTTACTTGTTCTTCATTTCCATGAGCCGTCATCCACAAAAATCCCGCATAGACCATGAGAATAAAGAACGCCACACCAATAAAGGACAGACCGGCACCAACGACTCGACCAGTAATGACTGGAAGCGAACCTTCTTTTTCTAAATTTGCGTTGGTTGCCACGGTATCAATACCATAGTCAGACGGAATGGTTATGTCGGCAGATACCGGCTGCATACACAAGATCATTCCCATGAGACTCACACAAAGGCCGAGTGTTATACTATTTTTTGTGAAGGCTTTGTGTGAGAACATAGAGAACGATTATTGTGCTACTGGAGCATCTACATATTCTTGCCCTGTTGTTGCTTCAAATCCTTTTTGAACAACAAAACGAGTAATACTATAGGCACTTAGGATAACGATGAGACCAATAATAGAAGAACCAAGAATTTTTTTTGCGGTACCTACTTGATCGTCGTTGCCTGCTGCTGTCATCCATAAGAATCCTGCATACACAACTAATACCAAGGCAATAGTACCCAAAAGTCCGAGAGCAATATTGATAATACTACCAACTGTGGTACGAACATCAGCTTTTCCTAATCCTGTTGCTTCACCATAGCTTAAACCTAATTGATCAACAACTACCGGTTGTTGTGCCCCTTGGGCAGATACAACCTGAGGCTGTGCGAATAAAAGACCACCAAAACCAACGACTGCGAGAGCTGCGACTGCGATATATTTCATATTGCAATAAGTAAATAAATATTATGAATACTCAAGAGGTGTTTTGGGTGACATCTTGACTAGGCATAATATTTCTCATGAAGAGAGGGTAGAACTATATTCCACCCCCTCAACAGAGAAAAAAGATTATTCAATTCTTTGAAAATCTCGTACGCTCGTTGCAACGCCCAATTCGTTAATAACAAATTTGGAAATAGCAAAGGCACTCATAATGATAGCGAGACCGATCACGCCAGAAATCATTAATTTTTTTGCACCAGCAACTTTTTCGTCGTTGCCACCAGCGGTCATCCATTGGAACCCTGCTGCTAAAATAATAACCACAGCAATAGTACCTAAGAGTCCAAGTGCAACGTTAATAATTGATGAGATAGTTACACGAACATCTCCTGTGCCAAGTTTGGTGTTGTTTTTGATTGGATTTACTCCAAATACATCGTTTCCTGCTCCGGCACCACCAACTCCTGCGGCACAAATACCATTCACACAAGCGAGACCTCCGTCACAGAGAACGTTTGCATTACACGCAGCTCCTACTGGCACGGCCAATACTGCTGGGGTAAAGAAAAGACTCAACGCAAAGGCTGCGGTGATAATCATGGCAATATGTTGTTTTGCAAATTGAATAGCTACATTCACATGTATCACCTCCTCTCCGTTGAGAGATAATATATTATTGTTCTATTCATCACGGTACTCGAAAGCACTGTTATAGATGATAGATGATGGGTGATTTTATGAAAATCACGCGGCATC
>JAGOTR010000017.1 GCA_018061685.1 Candidatus Magasanikiibacteriota bacterium | reverse complement strand
GTAGCCCCAAGGGGAATCGAACCCCTGTTACATGGATGAGAACCGTGCGTCCTAACCGTTAGACGATGGGGCCATTGTGTCTCAAAAGAGTGTTGACAGTATAACGAAGGACGGAAGAGGTTGTCAATTGTATAAATAAAAAACACCCCCATATCTCTGAGAGTGTTTGTTGTGTACTTTTTAGACTTCTTCGGTCAGTGTCATCGTGGGCATTTCTTCGGCTTCTACTGGCTTTTTCTTTTTTAATGCATCTTTCAATGCTTTTCCTGCTTTAAATTTTGGAACAGTCACTGATGGAATTTGAATTTTTTCTGTAGGGTTTTGTGGGTTTACTCCTACGCGTCCTGCGCGAGTTTTGGCACTAAATTGGCCAAATCCTGCAATGTTTACCGTGCCATTTTTTTGGAGTTCTGAAATAACGATGCTTACGAATCCTGAGATCATGTCTTCTGCTTCTTTTTTTGAGATACCAATGGCATCGCCAATCGCTTGCGCAAGAGCTGCTTTGTTCATAGTAACAAAGATGTATGTCTGTTTTTTCGTGGGTTGAGGAAAAACAGATAAGTAAAAAATAAATATTTTCTATAAGGAGTATATAAAATTTTCAAAAAGGTGTCAATAGAGCGAAATTTGTTAATCATGGCCCGTCTTCGCTTTCGCTTCGCTCCAGCTACGCCGGATAAACTCCATTTAAAATACAGTTTACCCGGCGTAGCCGTCAGGCGAAGACGGGCGCCATGTTGCCATAAATAAAAAACACCCTCATCATTACTGAAAAGAGTGTTTTATTTTTTGAGAAACATTCCGTGATATTATCTCGCGTACTCAATCACTCTTGATTCTCGAATTACTTGCACTTTAATTTCTCCAGGATATTGCAGTTCACTTTCAATTTTTCGTGCAACATCTTTTGCCAAGTTGTATGCTTGGTAGTCGTCGATTTCATTTGGATTGACAAACACACGAATTTCTCTTCCTGCTTGAATGGCATATACTTTATCAACGCCAGGGAAATCTTTTGCTGTGCCTTCTAATTCTTCTAGCCGAGCAACATATTGTTCAAATGTGTCACGGCGAGCACCAACGCGAGAAGCAGAAATAGCGTCGCCAGCCATAACTAATTTTGTCAGAAGGAGTGGTGGGCTGGTGTCATGGTGGGTGAGAGCAACTTGTGCCGTATCATCATCCATGCTGAATTTTTTTAAAATGGTGTGGCCAATTTGGGTATGAGCACCTTGTGTTTCATGGTCAATAGCTTTTCCAATATCGTGGAAGAATCCAGCTTTTTTAGCTTTTGATGGATCCATGCCCAATTCTTCTGCCATGAGGGCTGAAAGGTATCCTACCTCCATAGAATGGTTCAATACGTTTTGGCCGTAACTGGTGCGGTATTTTAACCGACCAATAATCGACACGAGTTTGGGATCAATACCCACAATACCCATTTTGTGGAGTGCTTCGTCGCCAGCTTTTTTAATATCAATGGCCAAATCTTTTTTTGCCATGTCAATAAATTCTTCAATTTTTGCTGGTTGAATACGTCCATCACTAATTAACTTTTCAAGTGCCAATTGACACACACGGCGACGAATAGGGGAGAAACTTGAAATAACGATAACTCCAGGAGTTTCGTCAATAATCAGTTCACAGCCGGTAATGCGTTCAAGTGTTTTAATGTTGCGACCTTCTTTTCCAATAATACGGCCTTTCATTTCATCACTTGGCAGTTCTACTACCGTACCAGTTGTTTCTTGGGCGTGGTTACAGGCCGTGCGTTGCATGGCGCCTAGTACGATTTCTTTTGCTTTTTCTTCTACTTCTTCACGCGTGCGTTGATCTAACTTCAAGCTTAAGTGGAGTAAATCTGCTTGTGATTGTTCTTCTACTTTTTGAATCAATTCACTTTTGGCTTGTTCTTGTGAATATCCAGCGACTTGTTGAAGTCGGGCAAAGGCTTGGTCTTTAGCTTCATCTACTTTGAGTTTAATATCTTGAATTTCCTTTACTTTGAGTTCTAATTTACTTTTTTTATCATCCAGTTCGCTCAATTTTTGGTCAAACATGGATTCTCGTTGTTCCAAGCGTTGTTGTGATTTTTCCAAATCTTGGCGGCGGCGTTGTTCCTCTTGTTTCGCTTCATCAATGATTTCAATTGCTTTTTCTTTTGCATGCAAGACAATTTCTTGCTCTTTATTTTTTGCCTCAATGAGGCGTTTTTCTGCCAAGGCTTCCAAAGAATTTGCTTGCGATTGCGCCATTTGCTTTCGCACGAGGTATCCAATACCTCCTCCTATCGCAATGGCGATAAGAGCCGTAAGTATAATATACATATAAAAAAACCTATTACAAACGAATAGGGGGAAAAGACACCAAAAAGAAGTTGTATGGAATCAGCAGATTAGTATGAAACACGCGTAAGTAGGCTCATATGAGTACAAGTGCGTGTGGTGGTATTTTTTTTCTGCGTGAATAACATACAAAAGCTCTATTGGTTGAAGATCCTGTATTTGAGGTCTTTTAGGATAAGAAGGGCGACACTATGTCATGCGTATATCGGTTTGTGATCGGCTTCTTTCCGTCTTTATGTCCTATAATCGTCTTTTAATTTAAGTACCACGAGTATAGCAATGGCACGGCTTTTTGTCAATTTTGTTGTCTTTGTTGTGTTTTTCAGGTAGAATAAGGGCATTCTTTTGTATTTATGTACCGTATGTAATATGACATCCTGAACCTTCGGCATGAGCTCCGGTCGAATGCTTGTTTCAGGATCTTTTACAGTATAATGCGATCCTGAAACAAGTTCAGGATGACAATATCATTATGTCTGGATCTTTAGCAAAAAATACCACATTTATGACCCTCGCATCGGTGGGGCAAAAATTGGTGGCTTTTTTGTATTTTACGCTTATTGCCCGGCATATTGGCGCTGCTGACACGGGTATTTATTTTACCGCGCTTGCCGTAAGTACTGTGGCGGTGGTGTTTGTGGATGTGGGGCTTACCAATGTATTTGTTCGAGAAGGATCAAAAAGTCAATCGGATTTGCAAACCTATTTGTCCAATATTTTGTCGCTCAAATTGTTGTTAGGTGTTGTCTCGTATATTGGGTTATTTATTGCCGTTCACTTGCTTGGCTACAATATTCCGCTCATGCACATGATTTATTTGTCTGGGGTTACCATGTTGTTTGATTCATTTCATTTAACCCTCTATGGAACATTGCGTGCGATTGGAAATCTTCGCTACGAAGCCATAAGTTTGGTGGCAAGTCAAATTGGCACATTGGTATTTGGTTTATTGTTTTTATATTTTCAATTGCCTCTCATATTTTTGATTTTAGCGTTTACTATTCCGAGTTTTTTGAATGTATGTTTTGCTGCATTGGTACTTAAATTTCGGTATCATATATCTGTTCGTCTTGCGTGGAATACCTCCATTATTCGTCACATGATAAAAATTGTTATTCCGTTTGCTTTGGCCGCTATTTTTGCTCGTATTTATTCGTACATTGATTCTATTTTATTACAACGGTTGGCTGGTGATGTTGCGGTGGGGTGGTACGCCATTGCGTATAAAATTACCTATTCATTTCAATTTATTCCTCTCGCGCTCGTGGCGGCACTGTATCCCAAATTTAGTGCCTATGCAGAAAAGAATACCAAAGAGTTGGTTCGGCTATTTGAGCAGGGGATAAAATATATGATGTTAGTATCGTTTCCGGTAGCCATTGGTATTGCTCTGTTGGCACGCGACATTATTTTGACCGTCTATACCACCGAGTACACCAATGCCATTTTGCCACTCCAAATATTAATTTTGAGTTTGGTGTTTTCTTACCTCAGTTTTCCTATAGGAGCCTGCCTGAATGCCTGCAATAAACAAGCGCGTCAAACCACGATTGTCGGATTTGTTATGGTGGTCAATATCATCTTGAATGCCGTATTTATTCCGCGCTATGGGGTGGTTGCTGCGGCTGGGGCTGCATTTGTGGGCAATATGCTCCTTACTATACTTGGGTACATATCACTTCCCAACGTTATGGCAGGGTCACATGCATTTTTTGTGAAGACTGGGTTACAAATTGCTGCAGCTGCGCTCGTGATGGGGCTCTGTGTGTGGGGCGTTAATATGGTGTTACCATTTTGGGTGGCCCTCATTGTGGGGGTAGTGGTATATCCCATTTGTATATTTTTGTTTCGAGCCGTTACTTTTTTGGAAGTACGAGAGACGATTGCTATGATAAAACGATAACCATGTATATGTTGTATGAAAAAAACACTTATTATTTCTCTTGAATATCCACCCCATATTGGGGGAGTGGCAACGTATGTATCGCAACTTGCTGCATCGTTGCCGCCAGAATTGGTTGTGATGCTTGCTCCGCCTTTGCTCAAACATCAACAAGAAGCATCTCCACAGCCTCTCCACAGAGTGATTCGCGAATCACTGTACTTTCCAACATTTATTTGGCCACGCTGGCTCAAATTATTTTTTGTGGTAAAAAAATTGGTCAAGCAACACGGGATAGAAATGATTCATGTGCATCATGTTCTTCCCGTTGGGTATGTTGCGTATCTTATAAAAAAAATATATGGCATTCCGTATATTATTTTTTCGCATGGTACTGACATTGCATTTGCTGCTAAAACGAAAAGAAAACGTGCATTACTGGTACGAGTTGCTCGTGCCTCTCTTCAAGTAATTACTAATAGTATGAATTTACGGGAACGCTTGCTGGCACAGTTTCCCGAACTTGAAGAAAAAACAACGGTGATGTACCCATGCCCAGATCCAGAGTATCTTACGGCCCCTCAGGAATCAGATATTCTTGCCCTGAAGCAACGATATGCCTTGCATGGAAAAAAAGTGTTACTCACCGTATCGCGGTTTGTTGAAGGAAAAGGTTTCCCCCATTTGCTCCGTGTGATGCCTGATATTTTGAAACAAGTACCGCACCTCGTGTGGTGTATTATTGGTGAAGGTGACGCGTATAAACAAAAAGAAATTATTGACAGTATTCAAAAAAATAATTTACAAAATATTGTACGGTTTATTGGGTCTGTGCCACACAGTGAACTCAAAACATATTATTACTTGGCCGACGTATTTGTGTTACTCACGCACCCTGATAATGGCTTGGAAGAAGGTTTGGGATTAGTGTTTTTAGAAGCCGCTACCGCAGGGTTGCCAGTAGTTGCTGGCAAAAGTGGGGGAGTGGAAGAAGCGGTCCTTCACGAAAAGACTGGGCTGGTGGTTGATGTACTCAACCACCCAGAGGATATTGTGACAAGTGTGGTTCGATTATTACAAGATCCGGTGCTTGCCAAACAATTGGGCAGTGCCGCACAAACTCGTATTAAAAAAGAATTTCATGTTGATACTCAGCTCAGTCGTATTGCCTCATACCTATGACGGTAAGTGTTCTTATTCCGGTGTATAACCAAGCTGAGGCGCTCAAAAAATCTTTAGCGTCTTTAGCAAAGCAAACGGTTCTTCCCGATGAAGTGATTATTGTGGACGATGGCAGTGATGTTCCTATTTGTATTGACGAGGGTCTCTTAGCACAACTTTCTATTTCTCTTATCCGTCAAAAAAATGCAGGTGCGCCAGCGGCAAGAAATACGGGGTTTGAAGCAAGTTCTTCTGATACCGTTATTTTTTGGGATGCCGATGTTGTTGCCGAGCCACAGCTCCTCGAAAAAATGAAGCAGGTGTTAGAAGAACGCAAAGACATTGATTTTGTGTATGCAAATTATCGGTTTCCTATTTTTTCTGTGCGATCATGGGTATATACAAAACATATTCGCACGCGTGCATTTGATGAACGCATTTTACAAAAAAATAACTATATCCATTCGACGAGCTTGATTCGTCGGCATGCGGTGGTTTCTTGGGATACTGCATTAAGACGCTTTCAGGATTGGGATTTTTGGTTAACGGTTTCTGAGCGTGGTAGTCGTGGGTATTGGATTGATGAAACACTTTTTACCGTGAGTGAACAGGGGAGTATGAGTACGTGGCTGCCAGCCTGTGCGTATCGGGCTCCTTGGAAATTTTTGCCGTTTGTTCGTTCTCGTGTTGCGGCGTATGAGAAGGCGAAGCGGGGTGTGGAGGTGAAACATGGTTTATTTCCTGAGAGAGAGTAAGAATAAGACTGAGACTGAGATTTTATTTTTGGTCTTAATAGTACTGTATAAAAAAACACCCTGAGCTTGTTGCCGAAGGGTGTTTTTATTTTGTTTATTTTTTTATGCCATTTTTGGCGGCATTGGCATAGATGTTGCTGCCGGTGTATTGGTTTGATTGAGTAATCGGCGGTAAATCCATGTGCCTGCCATCATTGTCGTTGGAACTGCTGCAAATAGTCCAACAATAAGTGCGAGTACTCCAGCTATAATAATAAGAGCATATAAAAGAGAATATCCGAGGTACTCCATTTTTACTCCTTCCATCATGAGGCCACTTTGTTTTAATGCTTCCATTGGTTTCATTTTTTTATCTACCAAAAGATAAAATGATTGACTGTATTTGATTGACCAAATAATTCCTGGGATAATAAACAAAAGGGTTCCTCCAAGAACGATAAGCCCATAGAGTACGGTAAGAATAACCCCATCAAGGAGTTGTTGTCCTTCTGCGAATAATTCTTTGACGTCTGGTTTTTTGTTATCAATAATTGATAGTGTGACGCGAATAAGTCCGAGTGATAAAAAGACATCAAATACCATGAGAATAATATTGCCGATAAAATATACGACAGCATTATCTCCTGATACTATAGCAAAGATGACACTCGTTCCAATGTAGATAGCCATGTACATGAGTAAAAAGAGGATAAAGAATCCAATATGTTGTTTCATGGTGTTCCATCCATAGCGGATAGCTTCACCCATGGCGAGACTTTTTGTTTCCATAGTATGTATGAGTTAATAAAAAATAAATGAACGCTGTATTGAGGTATTTGTTTTACCGCGAGTAGTATAGTATAGAACGGTGAAAAAGTATAGTCATATCAATTTACTCTCTCTGAGTGCCAAGATACTTGTTTTTTTGTTTGTGTGTCTCGCAGAGTATGATGAGGCTTACAAAAAACAACACCCCAAACCCATGAAACAATGCCGGCGTGGTCAAATTCATAACCCCTAAGGCAACAGCCCCTGCAAGAAACCCTCGTACCATCGGCTGTTCGCCCGTATGGGCATACTGCTTTGTATAAGCCAGTTGTATGGTACGGAGTAACAGTATGGCGAGGAGGAGAAGTACAACAAAAAGACCAATTCCACCCAATTCCACCATCATTTCCAAATATCCCCAATCAAATTGCGTCCGCGTCACGGTTTCTTTACTCGTAAGGTCACTATAGGTCACAGTCGCGCCAAGACCAGAGCCTGCAATTGGGTGGGCTTGTATTTGCCGGAAGGCATCGGGCAAAATAGCAAGTCGAATGGCACCACTTGTTTCGCTCGCTGGAATAGTGGCACCACCTAATTTAATGCCAACGAGTTCAAGACCAATCGATGTGCCGCGACTTGCCAAAAAAAACAACGAACAAAAAAGCACCACAATACTCACCGCGAGTGCACTTGAAATAACCACCCACCGTGTCCACATATGTTTTACCATAAGCACAAGTACGCCACAGGCAAGAGCCAAAAAGTAGATGCGAGAAAAATTAAGAACCAGTACAGTCGAGGCGAGCAGCAAATATCCCCACAAGAGTTTCTTTTTTGGGGTAAAAAGAAGGAGTGCGAGGAGAATCAGAATAATTGGGACAATCAAAATATGCTCAGAAATAACAATGCGAAAAAAATGACTTCCTAAATCAGTAATTTTGCCACCCACGACATTACGGAACCAGTGATAGTATGTATCGGGGAGAGACCCTATCCCGCTCGAGTAAATACAGAGAGTCACAAGAGAAAATACGGCAGAGCCAGCTATATGTGCTTGAAAAAATGGAAGGATGGTTTTTTGTATCTCTTGTTTCCAATCAAGTGCGGGGAAGAGAAGAAAAAAGAATCCATAGAGTATTGCATCTTGGAGTATTAAAATTGGTTCATGCGACTGTCGAAGTCCTGTGAACATGCTCCATGCAATGACGAACGCAAAAAGTCCGATACCGATCAGTTGATTTCGAGAGAGAGATTTCCAAGGAAGTGTTTTTTGCGTGATGTGAAATCGTATCCACGCAATTGCCAGTATGCCTAAATACCAGGTGCGTATGCCAAAAGAAAACAGTTCAAATAATTTTCCCGAACCGCCAAGGAGTAATTCGCCTAACAACATAATCCACGCCAGTTTGTACGATCGATAGGCAATGCAGGCAAATCCAATCACAAGTACGGCGCCAATACTTTGATTCCATATACTGTGCTGGTAGGTGGCGAGTGAGGCAATTCGGACAATAAAAAAAACAATCAAAAGCCAGGTGACTTTTGATTGTGCGTAACGTTGTAATATGTTTGCTCGTATGCCCATAGCAATAGGTATGATCGGAGAACCTATGACTCAGATCCTGAAATAAATTCAGGATGACAGCCAAAAAAGTGATGAGTTATACGCCAAGTACTGACCCAACAAAGTGTGGATAGCCGCGTACAAATGTGTGTGCATCCATGGGGTTTTTGCCTTCAAGTTGTACGTGTTGTATTTCAATAGCCCCCTCCACTGTTCCAATAAGCAAGGAATTGTTCTCAAAAAAAACTTGGCCTGGGGGGAGCGTTTGTTTATGTGGGATAAGAGAAAGGAATTTTATTCTTTTTCCTTGCCACAGGGTCCATACTCCCGGCCAGGGAGTCATACCTCGATATTGATTATATATTTCTGTGGCTGTTTTTTTGTGCCATGCTATTCCGCCATCTTCACGAGTGAGGAGTTGACACATTGTTGCCACCTGTTCGTTTTGTGGTTGAGGCACTACTTGGCCAGAAATATATTGTGGAAGAGTTGCGAGAAGAAGTGTTGCCCCCACATCGGCGAGGAGGGTATCGAGTTCTTGGTATGTCGCTGTCTCGGGAATAGCGATTTTTTGTTGGGTAAGTAGGGGGCCTGTATCCATGCCCTCATCCATTTTCATAATCGTAACCCCGGTTTCTGTTTGCCCGTCAATAAGTGCGGATTGAATAGGCGATGCCCCACGATAGAGGGGCAAGAGTGATGTATGTACATTGATAGTACCAAAACGAGGGGCGTTAATAATTGTTTTTGGAAGTATTTTTCCATATTGCGCCACAACAGCAATATCTATATCTGGCAGGGAAAAGGTATATTTTTTTAGGGATTCTGGCTGTTCATAGGCAATACCTTTTGACTCACAAAACACTTTCACCGGTGGGGGAGTCAGAACATGCTTTCGGCCCACTGGTTTATCTGGTTGTGTAATAACCAAAACAATATCGTATCGTGTATCTTGAACGAGTGAGTTTAGTATGGTTTTGGCAAATTCCTGTGTGCCAAAAAATACAAGACGAAGCGGATTCATGAAAAAAAATTATTTCTTAGCCGTATAGATATCTTTTGCTACATCAATAAAGAGTACCCCATTGATATGATCGGTTTCATGCTGCACTACACGAGCAAAAAATTTTGAGGCATCAAACGCCACTGGTTTGCCCTGTCGATCGAGTGCTTCTACATGGACATTCATATAGCGTTTTACTTTTCCATATACATTGGGTACCGAAAGGCAGCCTTCGACTTCCCAGTTTGTTTTTCTGCTTGTTTTTTGCCACACAGGGTTCACGAGCACTAAATCCTTTTTTGGATCAATCGTTCCTTGGGTACAGGTAAAATTTTTGAGTGCTTCTTTGCCAATCACAATCAAGCGGATACGGTGGTCCACTTGGGGTGCTGCCAAACCAATACCATCATCTTCATACATGGTGACAATCATGTCGTCCATCAGTTGTTGCATGTGAGGTGTGGTAATGTCGGCTGGATTCACTTCTTGTGATCGTTCTTTCAAGAGTGGATTTGGATGTCTCAAAATAGAAAGCATATGAGAGGGGAATATATTATGGCGACAACACACTGGTTGGGTTTGGGTCAATTTTCCAGGCTGGTGGAATATGGCTATTGAGCCAAGACAGGTGTGTTTGCCAGTCATGAGGCGTCATTTTGACTAGTATAACATACCAGTATTTTTTTCTATACCATACAGGATGCATGGGTACAGAATGGTGTAGTTTAAGAGGTTTTTTGGTAGTTGTCAAGATGTTTTTCAATGTGTTGTATAGGTTGTCTGCCTCTTGTTTTGCCTGCTTTTCATTTTCGTGAGCGTACATATACCGTACTAAATAACTATAGGGGGGGTAGGCAAGTGTGTGCCGCGTGTTTAATTCTTTCGTATACCACGCTTTTGGGTCTCCAAGTGTTTGAAAAAATGTATGGTCTGGCGTATTGGTTTGAATGGCATAGGTACTGCCTTTTTTTCGAAGATATTGCATATGGTGCAAGGTATGCCACAGCGATTCATTTGCTAAAAATTCAGGTACGGCAAGAGACGAGTCACTGTTCACACAAATAATATGACTTGTTTTATCCCAGCGAATATAGGGGAATGCTTTTTCTGTACCCACAATAATGCGTTGCTTCGAGCGATCCAGATATTCGGCATCGGGGGCATCACTATCAATACGAATAACGGTTCCTGCACTATTTCCTTCAATCAGTTCTAAGGTTTTTTGTTCTAACAATTGTGTACCCGCACCACGAAGTTTCATAGTCGGTTTGCCGCACGAAGAGCAGCTCATGACTGGTTTTTTTTGTATATCACAAAATCGACACACAAATATATTGAGCTTTTGTATATAGATATAGGGGAGGTCACAGCGAGTACAGCGATCTACTTTGCCGCACGACTGACACACAAATGACGTCGCATATCCCCGTCGGTTAAAAAATAAAAATACATCTTCTGTTGCTGCTTGCAGCATGTCTTGCACTGGGAGTGAAAGCGGGTGATAGTCATATGCCGCTAGGGCACTCCGCATATCAATCATGGTGGGGAGTGGTTTTGAGTAAGAAAAATCTTCTGGCACTCTGCCAATGATATTTTTTTTATACAAAGAAAAATATGTTGATACACTTGGCGTGTGCGTGAGGTAGTGGGTTTCTTTTTTCAATAATGCGGCAATATCTTTGGTAGAAAATCGAGGTGCTTGGTCTGATTGTTTGTGTTGCACATCTTCTTCGTCAATAATCACAATTTTTGATAGGTGGTGATAGGGGAGCATCATACTCGCCCTCGTGCCAATAATAATCTGTACCTCGCCATTGCGAATACTGAGCCATCGTTCAAATTTTTGTTTGGTGGTGAGCCCACTATGCCATACGGTGGTGTGTTGTTGTACCTCTATGGGTAAGTGTTGCCGAATGCTATCAATGCGGTGTATGTCAGGAACAACGAGTAAGAGTTGCTGGCCCCATGCGCCATCTTGGGTGAGTTGTGTGAGTATCTGTTGTTCTTCGTGTATCGACGCCGTGATATGACAGGTGATAGGGGTGGTGACTTCTTTTTCTTCAGGCTGTTCTTTTAGATTTATGGTGGATAATTTTCTTTTTTGTCGTGGCAGCAGGCTCATTTCTGTAAGAGTAGACAATCCAATGCCATATATTTGTGCAAAAAGTGTCATTCGGGCAAGATGTGCTTCTCCCACGAGTGGTGTGAGGTGCACAATACTGTCGATTATTTTTTTCTTTTGTATATCCTCATCATTTTTTTGTATAGAATAAACAATCCCATAGATATGGGATGTTTGAAAAGGAATTGTAATGAGTTGTCCAATGCGAATGCTTGCGGCAAGGGCGTCGGGTACTGCGTAGTCAAACACCGATACATGCTTTGGCAATCGCTTGAGTGGAATGACGGTGATGGTCATAGTGATGGATGGAACAGAACATGGCAGCACGATACATGGAGCATGGAACAAAATATTTTAAAGATTAAGAATAAGATTGAGAATAATTTTTAACATAGCGATTTTAACCTCAATCTTATTCTTAATCTTAATTCAACAATTTGTATTCCATGTTGCCATTAATAAATCCCTAGAACACAAAATTTCCTACCAAATACCCAACGCCCAACGGGTATTCGTACGAATAATTTTTAAAGGTATAATCAACATCTTTTAAAATACCAAGGAGTACTAATACTGATCGATAGGCACATTCGTGTGCGGCTTCTATCACTACTGGGTCCATTTGTGCTATCCCTGCTGTATTGCGTGTTTCTAAAAGTTGAATAAGTTGCGTATCAAATGCTGCACCTTTTGGGTCAAATGGTGCTGGCCCGTCTGGTGTTACACAATGAGACAAATCGCCGGACGCAATCACTGCAACCCGTTTGCCGTGATTCATAATGGTTTCTTTTAACAGCGATCCAAAATCGAGATGTGCGCTGGGGGTAAGCCCACTAAATCCAATTGGTACAATTTTAATATCAGGTAAATGGGCAGTCAAGTAATGAAGGGGGATACTCGCACCGTGACTTAATTTTTCTTCACTAATGAGTCTAATAGGAATATCAGACATGTTTCCTGCATGACTTACTTTGGCGGCAAAATCTGGGTGCCCTTTCCAGCTTTCTTTCGTTACCACGTCACCAAATTGTTCATACGAAGACAAAAATTGTGTGTGTGCATTCACCACAAACGCATCGGGAAACAATCCTTCGTGAGGTGAAATAATAAGGACGACATCTGGCTTTGCCAAATACAAATCTTGTTCAAGTAATTCTAATGCTTGCTTTGTTTTTGCTACTTGTTGCAATCCTTTTTCTTGCCCTACCGTAGGCAAAAGGAGTGGTGGATGAGGCGTGACTGCCGCAAATATAAGTGGCATAAGAATGCGAATTAGTGAATTGAGTATGTAAGTATGAATGAGTGGTTGACGGGTTAGAATGTTTGCATTGCCCATCGAGCAAGACGTTCGGGTTCCTCAAATCGCTTGGCGTAGTCTACGTTTCCGAGCGTCATAATAATAAATTGCTTGCCATCACTGTTTCTTTGTACCAGCATAACTAAGTTTGCACCAGATTCATGTAAATAGCCAGTTTTGCTTTGGAGTATGGTAAATGGAAGTCCTGTTTTTTCGGTGAGTTCATTACTGTGTGTGTCAAAGTGATCAGGTTTTCCATCGGTATCATAAAATTCACTATAGCGGTATTGTTTTTTTGCAAGCGTTTCTTGTACCACGACGTTTTCTGTCGCACGAGAAAATAAGGTCATGTATTCTCGTGCTGTACCAAGCGTGTATTCTGATTCACCTGTCACATCGGTAAATACGGTTTTTGTTAATCCCCATGCAACAGCTTGTTCATTCATACGCTTGACAAATGCAGATTCATTTGGCTCAACCGCATCTACCAACATTCTGCCCGGAGTATTAATAGACGAGACTAAAAATGCATCGAGTAAATCATGGTGAAATATTTTTTCTCCTTCGGCTATACGAAATGTGTGGTAGGTAGATTTATGGTTGGCTGCTACGTATGTACTCACTCGTGTAAGAGGTAATTCTTCTCTCATGAGCCGATATGCAGTCATGACTTTGGTGAGTGATGCAAGTGGCCGAACAGTATCTATGTTTTTCCCGGCAACAATTTCTTTTGTTGTGGCGTCGGCAATAAGGTATGCATCAATATCGGTAGTAAATATGGGGCCTAGAAATGCCTGTTTTTCTTTTGGTGTTCGAATCATGAGTGACGATATATCCGAAGCATTGCTTTTGGTAGGTGCGTCACCCGTGCTATCTTCTTGCCCTGCGGTAACACTTGGTTCTGGGGTAATTGACGGGGTTGCTGTTATATCACGTTTCATGTACAAGGGTTGTCCTGTGGTGTGGGCGAGTGCCACAAATTGATTTGTTTCAATAATATTTCCCCAACTATATCCTAAGCCAATAAACACCTCTTCAGAGGCAATGTGTCTCTTTTTGCCATCTTCAATTACATACACTTTATTAAAATCTTTTTCTTTTATCAGTGTTCCATCTTTAAACAGTAATGGATTGGTAGTTGGAATATCTTGTATGTCACTTACCGAAACTGGCTCTATTGTGATATGTGGAAAATTAATTTTTGCAATTTGGTCATCAAATAACGGAGCCAAGGTGTTGTTTTTTATGTAATATATTTTTTTATTTTCTTTCACCCGAACAAGTCTCCCTAGTGGTGCTGTGGTAGTACTTCGAATAATATCTCCTTTTTTATATGCTGCAATATCGTCAAGTGATACCTGAATAATTTCTTGAGGATTAAAGCCGAGGCTTCGTACGGTTTGTTCATTTTCAAATGGTCGAAGCGTGTCGTCATCAAGTAAATAATAATTATTGCTTTGCTGGAGAAGGGCATAATTTGGCAGGCTAATAGGCGTGCCTGTTTCATAGCGTCCTAATTCAGAAAATGGAACGGTAATGACTAATTGCGGATCAAATCGAGTCACCAATGCGCCCGTTGTACTAAATGGACGTTTTTTGCCGTCTTGGATAAGGTATACGGTTGCTTCGTTTTTACTTTTTACCAGCGTTCCATTTGGATATACTTGATCAAACCATTGTTGCCAAAGTTTCCAAAAATTTTCATTGCCTTCAATATGTGGGGTGTAGGTATATAAAAAAGCAGTCGCATAGGTAGTCGGTCGTACGGTGGTGTTGCCTATGGCATAGGCTACATTGGGTTTTTTAATCCATGATTGGCTCGACACATTATCATAATACCAGCGCATAATACCGGCCGCACTATCTACCTGTTTGCCAAATCCTTTGTTACGAAGGTATACATCACACGACCATCCACATCCGTCGGTAATACCATACCCTGTGGCACCATCAAGTTGTTTTTCTGTGGGATTTTTTGCGGTAATTAAACTTTGTTCTTTTTGTAATTTTACCAGCAAATATTTGGGATTAATACTATGCTCTTGACTTGCTTGGTAAATAATATCAGCAGCAACCCGGTCGGTGCCATCTTTATCGGGTGCTTTAAGTTGTGCAATTGCACCACCTTGCTCGTTTAAAAATGCTTGAATATCTGCTCGACTCATGGCCGATTTGTCTTGTAGTTCTTCGTCACTAAGTAAAAAGTTTGGATCAAAAAAATCCACAGCCAATACAGGGCTGCTTTGCGCGAGAAGTGATAATAATAAAATAAAGGAAATAGTACGTTTCATATGAAAAAAGTATAGCATAGGTTGTGCAGCGGGTAAATGGAAATATGCGGATATACGCCTGCCTGCAGGCAGGCTCGCAATGACATACACGCATCTTTATTTTATTCCAAAACAAAACCCGCTCATACATGTATGAGCGGGTTTTGTTCTTTCCCCATCCGTTTGTCATGACGTGAATGGGGAAGAACGCGCGCGTTGTGTTGTTGTGTCTTCAGGGTTTCGAAACCTTAAAAGGCTTCTTTTCGCCGGAACAGTACGTGCACGTTGCTTGCGTGCACAGGTCCGGGGTATTTTCCCTGAGTTGTTGAATGACCTTTTTTGCCATTTCATCCGGCAGGGTCCATTGGTTGGACCCACTCATTTGGTGACGGCCGCAAGTGCAGAATGCATATTTTTGGCTTACTTTTGCCATGATGTTTTTTCTCTCAGAAAAGGTTTTTGACACCCCCATATAGTTTTGGAATGCACGCATTCCTGCGTATACACCAAAAAATAGGGTGCCTGAGACTAGACTATTTTGAGGTATTTGTCAAGGTCGCGGGTGGTAGTATACTGTATTTTTCGCTTTGTATAGCTTTTTTTATAAAAAACCAGCCTCGTAGGATACGGGCTGGATTAATTGGTGAGGGGGCCGTTCTTGGATTCACACGGCCTCTGGGGGAAGCCCCGTGCCATACTGGGTGATGCTATCCAGAAGACGTACTACTCCCTGCTGCCGCACTGCTTTGCAGCTGCTGCAGGTCGGTGGTCCTTCTCCCCGTGTGTGCCCACCTTGTGGGCAGTCGGGGCGTTGATGCGCCATTGTGGACTCCTTGTGGTTTTCTCTACACGAGCGTAGAGATAGAAAACAGTACAGCATACTTTGTATTTTTTTTCAAGACGGCGTTCTCTTTCATGTCAAATGCGACATAGTGGGTGTGGCGGCGTGAGCCGCAACGAACTCCGAAGGAGTGAGCATGTTGAGGGATAAGTGAGGTCGTTTGGTGTGGTAATAGTGTAAGAAACGATTAACGATTTGTTGTACTTTGTGGAGGTCTTTTTTTCGGTAGGTGACATGGCCAAGGCATTCTTTTCGGAGGATACCATTAAATCGTTCAATGAATGCCTGTTCATTCTTTTTGTATGGTCTGGCAGTGCGGATACTGGAGATGTTTTTTTCTGCAAAGTCTTGCCACTTTCCTTTAAACTCAGATCCTCCGTCCCGTTGAATGTGGTCAATCGAACCAAACT
>JAGOTR010000016.1 GCA_018061685.1 Candidatus Magasanikiibacteriota bacterium | reverse complement strand
GGTTTTTTTATAATGGCATTTCGTTGCCACGCTGGTGTGACGTCGAGGGCAACGGTATGTGTTACTTGTGGGAGGGGATCAGTTGTTTCTTCCTCTTCTTCCACCTCATCCATATCCTCTTCATCTTCTGCTTCGTCTTCTTCTGTGGGTCCTCCACGAGCAATACGATTATGAACAAATCGTTTTTCTTCTCCTTCTGATTCACTCTCCTCTTCTGCATCTATTTCTTCTTCATTTTCTTCCTCTTCCTCCTCTTGTCTATTTTTTTCTTCTACAAATAGTGTATTCACACTTTTTTTCAAGCCCGTGCCAACAAATCCAAGTCGTTCCATGAGTTGTTTGTGATAGTCGACAAACCGTGCAAGCGTGGTATTAAATAATAATAAAAGTGAAATACAGAGCATGCCGAGAAGGAGTACCCATGAGGCAACTGTTCCTAAATATGTTTTTAACACCCACGCCAGCATACCAAACACGCCACCTCCATGACCTTCAAGGGCCTCTAGCCACATGTTGGGTGGGGTGAATTGTAAGTGGAGCAAGCTGGATGCTGTTATAAAAAATAATAATGCGCCAATACCGTGAGTGGGCCGATACGTGTAGTCAATGTCGGCAACTAAATACCATGCAAAAATGACTAATATAAAAGGGGTTCCAAATCTCATGGATCCAAATAAAAAGCTGAGAATCCACTCGTCTATAATAGTACCAATGGTGCCTGCTTTATCAAAAAAACTGAGAGTAATAATAATGGCCGCTACAAGAAGTACAATCGCAAGAACCCCATGTGAGAGTGTGGGGTCGCGAAGTGGTTGAGGTTGTTGTTTTTTTGGTCTACCCATAACGATGTGATGAAGTATATCATATTTTTTATGAACAGAACATGAGGGAACATATGTGTAAAAAACACCTTCCAAAGTAAGCTTTTTTTGTTTGTATCAAAATTCATATTTTTAATTACGTTGGGGATAATATTTATCCCCAAAACCCATTTGACAATATGTCGTTTTTCCATTATTATATATCCGCTTCCTAAAAAAAAGTAAAACTCTGGTTTTTTCGCTAAAGTTAGCCGAAATTCTGGATAGAAATATTGCATGCGAAAAAAAATATCGTAAAACGCTGTTCTTTTGCAAAGACTAATATACCAATTGTACGTGCGCATGCCAGCCATTACTCAAAATTAATATAAAGCGGTTACTTTCAAAGTAGCCGGCTTTTTTATTTCAATTTTTCAATAAACGTATCTATTTTTCAACGCCTAGCCTATGCCTATCTACAAAAGACAACCAACCAAAGCAAAGGAGCGTCAATTTTTTACTAATAAACGAGAAGCTGCCCCATTGCCAGACTTGATTGAAATGCAAAAGGCATCGTACCACTGGTTTTTAACACAAGGGATTAAAGATTTATTTGACGAAATTTCTCCGATCACCGATTTTACTGGACGAGATTTAGAATTATATTTAGAAAAATACAGCATTGAAGATCCTAAATTTGATGAACGAACGAGTCGTGAAAAAAATGCCTCATACGATGCGCCGCTTCGTGTCAATGCTCGTTTGGTAAATCGCCGTACAAAAGAAGAACAAACACAAGAAATTTATTTGGGCGATATTCCGGTAATGACAAACCGTGGTACCTTTATTATTAATGGTATTGAACGTGTTATTATTTCTCAGCTTATTCGTAGTCCTGGTGCGTATTTTACTGCCGAAGTTGTTCGTGGACGACGATATTATGGTGCCAAAATTATTCCAAACCGTGGGGCTTGGATTGAAGTAGAAACAGACCAAAATAATGTGATTTGGGTGAAAGTGGACAGAAAAAGAAAAGTGGCAGCAACCTCACTCCTACGCGCATTTGGGCATGGATCAAACGAAGAATTGATTGAATTATTTAAAGACGTGAATACGCACCCAAACATTGATTATGTTGAAGCCATGATCAAAAAAGATGCGTCATCTTCGTTTGAAGAAGGATTGATTGAAGTATATAAAAGAATTCGCCCGGGCGACCTTGCCACTGCGGATAATGCCAAGGGATTGATTCATTCCATGTTTTTTAACTTTGATAGATACGACCTCGGTCATGTTGGGGTATATAAATTTGGTACTAAATTTAAATTGCCACTCACCGACGAACAATACGAAGAAAAAGAACATCGTGTATTGTCACCAGAAAAATTATTACTTGTGTTAAAAGAAGTAGTACGCCTCAACGTGACACAAGACGAACCAGATGATATTGACCACTTAGGAAACCGTCGTGTTCGTGCGATTGGTGAATTGGTGCAAGATCGTTTCCGTATTGGGCTTGCCCGTATGGAACGTATTATTAAAGATCGCATGAGTACATATGAACTCGAAAGTTTGTCTCCAAACAAACTGATTAATGCACGTCCTGTGATTGGTGCTGTTCGAGAATTTTTCATGAGTTCACAGTTGTCTCAATTCATGGATCAAATTAACCCTCTCGCAGAGCTCGAGCACAAACGTCGTGTGTCAGCCTTAGGACCTGGGGGTCTTTCTCGTGATCGAGCCGGTTTTGAAGTTCGTGATGTGCATACTACTCACTATGGACGTATTTGTCCTATTGCAACTCCAGAAGGACCAAACATTGGGCTTGTTGGACACATGTCAAGTTATGCAAAAATTAACAGTTTTGGATTTTTAGAAACACCATACAGAAAAGTGGTGCATACGGTACCAAATGAAGCTCGCTTTACCACAAATGAAATTGCGAGAGAAACAATCGCGGGTATTGTAAATGCAGGTGAAATTATTACTGCTGACAAAGCCAAAAAGTTAGAAGCACAAAAAGATCGTGCACAAGTATTGGTAAAAGCACGCGTTACTGATGAGGTAGTCTATATCAATGCGGTAGAAGAAGAACGATCTATTACCACCGACGCTACTGCACATATTGATGAAAAAGGGTATTTTGTTGAAGATCGTATTCCTGCTCGCTACCATGGAAAACCTTCTGTTGTTGAAACAGATGTGATTGATTTTGTTGATGTGGCCTCAAATCAAGTATTAAGTATTGCAACGAGTTTGATTCCATTTTTGGAACACGACGATGCGACTCGTGCGCTTATGGGTACAAACATGCAGCGCCAAGCAGTGCCATGTATTAGTCCAGACGCTCCACTTGTTGGAACAGGTATTGAAAAAGATGCTGCGTACTATAGTGGACATGTACTTTGTGCCGATGCAGATGGTGAAGTCACCAAATTGCAAGGGGATGAAATTCATGTGACAGACAAAAAAGGTACTGTGTTTGTATACAAGCTCAATAAATTCCTTCGTTCAAACGCATCAAGCTGTATCAACCAACGACCGGTGGTGATGGTTGGTGACAAAGTGAAAAAAGGACAACCGCTCTGTGATGGACCCGCCATTCATAATGGTGAATTGGCATTAGGTCAAAACGTATTGGTTGCCTATATGGTGTGGGATGGCTACAATTACGAAGATGCTATTATTGTGTCAGAACGATTAGTACAACAAGACCGCTACACGTCTATTCATATTGATGATTATAGAACCGATGTTCGTGATACCAAATTAGGGCCAGAAGTCGTGACGAGTGATATTCCAAACGTGAGTGAAGAAAAATTAAAGAATTTGGATTCCGAAGGTATTGTTCGCGTGGGTGCCGAAGTGCAATCTGGCGACATTATGGTGGGAAAAATTACACCAAAAGGAGAAACCGAATTGACCCCAGAAGAACGATTGCTTCGCGCTATCTTTGGTGAAAAAGCACGTGATGTTCGTGATTCATCACTCTATTTGGAACATGGTGATCACGGAAAAGTAATTGATGTCAAAGTATTTTCAAGTGATGAAGGTGATCGTTTACAACCTGGTGTATCAAAACAAGTACAAGTCACTGTTGCCGACATGCGTAAAATTCAAGTCGGAGATAAAATGGCAGGACGACACGGAAACAAAGGTGTTATTTCTCGCGTTGTTCCAGTAGAAGATATGCCGTTCTTAGAAGATGGAACGCCTGTTGATATTATTCTTTCCCCGCTTGGAGTTGTGTCTCGTATGAACTTGGGACAGCTTTTGGAAACTCATTTGGGATTGGCTGCGAATGCACTCCAATACCGTGTCGCTACGCCAGTATTAAATGGTATTAACGAAGCACAAATTAAAGAAGAATTAGCAAAAGCTGGCTTTACTACCGACGGTCAATTGCAATTGTGTGATGGTCGTACTGGAGAACCATTTGATCACAAAACAACCGTGGGCTACAACTACATGTTGAAACTCAACCACATGATCGAAGATAAATTACATCAACGATCTATTGGGCCATACTCATTAATTACCCAACAACCATTGGGTGGAAAAGCTCAATTTGGTGGACAGCGCTTTGGAGAAATGGAAGTATGGGCGCTTGAAGCATACGGTGCTGCACATACCCTACAAGAAATTCTTACCATCAAATCTGATGATGTTCCAGGAAGATCGAAAGCTTACGAAGCGATTATTAAAGGAGAGCCAATTACTCGTGTGAATTTACCAGAATCATTCAACGTATTGGTTCGTGAGTTAAAAGGATTGGCACTCGACGTTGAATTGCTTAAGGGAACAGAGGGCGGTGGCTACATTTCTGTGGAAGAAGCAAAACGATTAGAGAAAGAGCATGCCAACGAACAAGTCGCTTCACAAGAAGCCTCTGCATAAGCGATATTGATTCATTTCTTCACTTACTAGTCTTCAACTATTTTTCTTCCTATGTCTCGAGAACACGTCACAGTACAAGATTTCGATGCGCTCGCCTTGCGGGTTGCATCGCCAGAAGTTATTCGTAAATGGTCATATGGTGAAGTTGCTAAGCCAGAAACGATTAACTATAGAACTCAAAAACCAGAAAAAACAGGGTTGTTTGCCGAAGAAATTTTTGGGCCGACCAAAGATTGGGAATGTTATTGTGGAAAATATAAAAAAATTCGCTACAAAGGTATTGTGTGTGATAAGTGTGGTGTAGAAGTAACTCATTCTCTCGTGCGTCGTGAACGTATGGGGCATATTGAGTTAGCTACTCCGGTTACTCATATTTGGTTTTTCCGTTCTATCCCATCAAAAATTGGGTTGATCTTGGATTTGTCTATTCAATCACTTGAAAAAGTTATTTACTTTGCTTCGTTTATCATTACAAAGGTAGATGAAGAACAAAAAGAACACATTCAAGAAGCATTAAAACAAGAATACAAACAAAAGAAAAAACAAATTGAACAGCAATACAAAAAACGCATGGACGAAGCCACTGGTGCCGAACTTGCTGCAATTGAAAAAGAACAAAACGAAAAATTAGAAGCCTTGGACGAAGATGTGACCTTGGCAACAGCTGAACTCAAAGATATCAGCATGTTAAATATTATTTCTGAAACACGCTACCAAGAATTGTCTCTTCGCTATGGCAGTATGTTTGAAGCAGGTATTGGTGGTGGCGCTATTCGTGAAATGCTTGAAAAATTGGACTTAACCAAAACACGAGAAGCATTGGAACAAGAAATTCTCAAAAGTAAAGGCGCAAAGCGAGAACGCTTAATTCGTCGTGCAAAATTGATCACCAGTTTTGAAAAAAATAATATTCGTCCAGAGTGGATGATTTTGAAAGCCATCCCTGTTATTCCACCGGATTTGCGTCCTATGGTTGCATTGGACGGGGGACGCTTTGCTACGAGTGATTTGAATGATTTATATCGCCGCGTTATCAACAGAAATAATCGGTTAAAAAGACTTATGGACTTAAATGCTCCAGAAGTTATTTGCCGCAATGAAAAACGCATGTTGCAAGAAGCCGTGGATGCATTGATTGACAACAACGCTCGCGCTGCAAAAACAGTAACCGCATCAACAGGACAAAAAAGACAACTTCGATCACTTGCTGATATTTTGAAAGGAAAGCAAGGTCGTTTCCGTCAAAATTTGCTTGGAAAACGAGTTGACTACTCTGGTCGTTCTGTTATTGTGGTTGGTCCAAATTTGAAAATGGATGAATGTGGGTTGCCAAAACGCATGGCACTTGAATTATTCAAGCCATTCGTTATGGCAGAAATTATTACTCGAGAATTGGCACACAATGTACGCAGTGCATCTCGTTTTATTGAATCCAACGCACCAGAAGTGTGGGATATTTTGGAAGAATTAACAAAGAAAACACGTGTTCTTTTGAACCGTGCACCGACCTTGCACCGACTTGGTATTCAAGCTTTTAAACCCATTTTGATGGAAGGAAAAGCAATTCGTTTACATCCATTAGTTTGTCCTGCGTTTAATGCTGACTTTGATGGAGACCAAATGGCTGTTCATTTGCCTCTTACTGAAGAAGCAAAATGGGAAGCCGAGCATTTGATGGCATCTGAAAAAAATATCTTAAAACCTGCAACAGGAAAACCAGTAACAACACCACAACAAGATATTGCGCTTGGGTGCTATTATTTAACCAAATACGCAGAAAGTGATACTGCTGAAGTGAAAAAATTCTTCTCAAATATTACCGAAGCTCGCTTTGCGTACAAAATGAGAAAAATTCATTTGAAAGAACGTATCAAAGTACGCTTTGATGATGTATCTAAATTTGAAGAAGGTACTCCCGCTCTTATTGAAACATCTATTGGTCGTATTTTCTTTAATGAAATATTGCCAGAAAAATTGCCTTACTTTAACGAAACGGTTACTAAAAAACAATTAGGACGCATTATCCAATTGCTCCTTGAGTGGTATGGACAAGAAGAAACTGCCGTAGTACTCGACCGTATGAAACGCCTTGGGTTTAAATATGTGACCAAATCAGGGTATTCACTTGGTATGGATGATTTTGGAAATATTGAAGAAAAAGCCGCCTTACTCAAAGAAGGGGATGCTGAAATTCGATTGGTAGAAGAGCAATATCAAGAAGGGTTGTTAACCGATACAGAACGTCATTCAAAAGTATTAGAAATTTGGACAAATATTAAAGAACGTGTTGTTTCTTATAATAAAGAAGCTATTAATAAAGATGGATCTGTCTTTGCCATGATTGATTCCGGTGCACGTGGTACTTGGGGACAATTGGGACAGGTGATTGGTATGAAGGGGCTCGTTGCTTCGCCGACCGGAGAAATTATTGAACTTCCTGTGAAAGGAAACTTTAAAGAAGGGTTTAGTGTTCTTGAGTTCTTTATCTCAAGTCATGGAACTCGTAAAGGGTTGTCCGATACGGCTCTTCGTACCGCAAACGCTGGGTATTTGACTCGTCGTTTGGTTGATGTGTCACAAGACGTGGTGGTTCGTTCACAAGATTGTGGCGACGAAACCGGAGAAGTGATTACCAAAGAACAAGCAGAACAAATGGCGAAAAAATTATCCGAACGTGTTGTCGGACGATTTGTATTGAAAGATGTGCTTGATGCAAAAGGAAACGTGATTGTAAAAAAAGGTGAGGTTATTACCTTACCAGCAAGTCGCGATATTGATGATGCTGATATTGAGAGTATTCACGTTCGCAGCGTTCTTCAGTGTTTACTTGCAAAAGGAATTTGCGTGAAATGTTACGGAACGGACTTAAGTAACAATGATTTAGTAAAGATTGGTACCGCCGTTGGTGTCATTGCTGCTCAATCTATTGGAGAACCGGGAACACAGCTTACCATGCGTACCTTCCATTTGGGTGGGGTTGCTGGTGGTGGCGATATTACGCAAGGGTTGCCTCGTGTAGAAGAATTATTTGAAGCACGCAAACCAAAACGTAAAGCTGTATTGTCTGAGGTTGCTGGACGCATTGAAATTGAAGATGCTGATGGAAAAGTAATTACAGGTCCAACAGGAAGAAAAATATTTGAAGGTCGCCGAGGACAAAAAATTATCAAAGTGCACTTTGAAGGAATGGATGAAATGGAATTTGGTGTAAAAAAGAGTGACGATGTCAAAGTCGCTGACGGTGATAAATTGAAAAAAGGAGATGTCATGATTGTGCGTGGTACATCTGGTGAAAAAGTAAAAGCAGAATATGCTGGTACTGTGAGTGTTGATGGTAAACGTATTCTGTTGACCTACGAAGGAAAGAAAAATAAAGAATACATTGTTCCATTAGGCTACAAAATTTGGGTCCAAGATGGAGAGACCATTGAAAAAGGAGCCCAATTGACCGAAGGAAGTGTGGACTTGCAAGAACTCTTTGCCTTGCGTGGAAGAAGTGCCGTACAACGCTATATCTTGGAAGAAATTCAACAAATTTATTCTTCACAAGGACAGGCATTGAACGAAAAACATATTGAAATTATTATTAAGCAAATGTTTTCTCGCGTGTATATTGAAGAATCCGGAGATAGTGATTTATTGCCAGGAGAAACGGTTGAAAAAGCACAATTATTGATTGCCAATCAAGAAGCAAAAGTTGCAGGCAAACAAGATGCTGTTGGCCGCGAACTTTTCTTGGGTATTAGTAAAGTCGCTCTTTCAACACAAAGTTTCTTATCAGCCGCGAGTTTCCAAGAAACCTCAAAAGTACTTATTAATGCTGCCATTACCGGCAAGATTGACTACTTGGAAGGGTTAAAAGAAAACGTTATTATTGGTCGCTTGATTCCTGTTGGAACTGGGTTCCGTGATAGCATGATCACTGATAAATAGAAAAAAATTATATACAAAAAACCTTTACACAGAGACTGCCTACAAGCAGGCCGACGTGTAAAGGTTTTTTTATTTGTTCCAGTTTATTTGTTCGAGGACGGTTTGAATTTCTGTGTACCAGTAGCCATACCCAGCATCGCTTGGGTGAAAAAAATCGGGAGCATAATAGCGGGTAGGATTCAGGTAAAATGGATCATTTTGTTTTGACCGAAATAAATCTACATAGTGCGTCTCCGTTTCTTGTGTGACACGTATAAATATATCACGCATGCGAACACTTCGTTTGTGTAATACGTATCGAAATCCGGGTGGAAAAATTGTACTACTTCCAATATCTCCGCCGTGCAAAATAACCACGGTCGAAGATAATTGTTTTGCACTCATCAATAGATTGGTCAGATTTTTTTCAGCCTCTTTGAATGATGTGAACCGAACAATACCATTCCCGCCAATATGAATAAGCACTAAATCAAATGTTTGTCCTTTCACTGCGGTAAGTCTTGGTGGAATGTCGGCGAGTCTCGCACCGTTTACCCCTAGATTGATAATATCAGCTTGTGGGTACGCAGCCCCAAGTCTTCCTGCGACTGATGTTTGGGGGACTGTCGCCCCTGTACCAACGACAGAACTGTCACCTATGGTGAGTATCGAATGAGTTGGATTGATGGGGTGTTGTTCATACGGCACCGCCTTTGCTGCAATTTTTTTTCCTATATGAATAAAATATTGCATTTTTATGCCATAAAACAATACCATACCTATTCCAATAAATATGAGGCTCAGAAAAAAGAATTTTTTAGAGATACCTCCCATAGTTGTGGTGAAAAAAAACAGCTTGGAATTGGTATGTTGTGCTATAAAAAAGAGCAAAAAAATTATAACAAAATAAGACTGGTAATAATTCCATAAATAAGGATACTCGTCATATCTTGCACCACCGTGGCAATAGGACCAGAGCCTGCAGCGGGGTCTTTGTGTAATTTTTGAAAGAGTTGCGTAATCAAGAGTGCAATTATAGGGGCGGTACCAATGGCAAGTGCCGCAGCAAGCCCCACACTTAGGGCAAGCGATGTATTGTGAAACCATACGTAGGCAATACCTCCGGAAAATAATCCAAACAACATACCAAACAAAAGACCCAGGCCAAATTCTTTATGTAAATAATTACAAAATTTTGCTTTGCCTGTTTTTAAATCTCTTGAATAAATTGCTTCTGTTTGTGTGCCAACCGCTGCCGCCATATAAATAATAAATGGCAAAAAAAATGCAACTTCTACCGTATGTGATAAGACCGTTTCAAATCGAGACGTAAGAAATGTAATACCAATACCTAACAAAATGCCAACAAATAATATAGGTGCTCGAAGTCGAAAGAGTGTGCTGATTGATTCATAGTCGTCGTCTGCATAGGTAAATTTTTTTTTCATAAAAAAATTTAAAACAAATAAGTATGCGTATCATATCAGTATGTATCATTTTTTTCAATGTATGTGTATATCGAGAGTCTGTTTTTAAAAGCCATACTAAAAAGTGTTTTTATATAATTTTTTTACTGCCTCTCTTTTATGTGTTAAACTATATTTGTTTTTATAAAATTTTTTAATAAAAAAATCAGTATACGCTATGAAAAAAAGGTTTGTTTTATGTATTTTAGTTTTAATTTTTTTTATAACGGGTTTCCCTGGAGTCGGGGAGGCTGCTTTTGTAACTCAAAATTGCTCTACAAATCCAACACTTGTTTTGGGTGTTGATTTTAATACGAATGATGATCTAACCCTTTCCGGTGGAGGAACTTGTACTATTACTCTTGATCAAGATGAGGCGGGTGTCGATGCAACTATCAGCTTGAATTCTTTAACGATTACGGAAAATACCACACTAACGCATGCTGTGAGTGGAACAACCGCCGCTCATCACAATGAGTTGGACTTGGTGGTAACGGGAAATGTTACTGTGGATGCAGGTAGTGAAATTAATGTTACTGGTAAGGGGTATCTTGGTGCTTTCGCTGGTGCCAATTCCAGTCAATATGGAAGGACTGCCGGTAATACTGTGACCGGTGGTAGTTTTTTTAGAATAAGTGGATCACATGGTGGAAAAAGTGGAAAGACGGGTGCTTTTCAGATTGCTGATTCTTATGATTCAATTGTTAACCCCGTTTTGCCTGGTGGCGGCGGGAGTGCTGCTGATTCAGGTTTTACCGGTGGGACTGGTGGGGGAGTTGTGAGAATTAGTGCAACAAATATAGATGTCTCTGGAAATATTATCGCCAATGGTGGTAATGGGTCTCAAACTGGCGGGGCGGGCGGAACGGTTTATCTGAACGCCAGTGGTACGCTTTCTGGTGCAGGTTCTATTACTGCGAATGGTGGTGGGGCCACGGGGACTTCTTACACGGGCGGTGGTGGTGGTCGGATTGCACTTTTGTATGGCGATAGTACGCATAGTGGTAGTGTAACTGCTTATGGGTATCAAAGTGACGGGGCTTTGGAGGATGGATCGGCAGGGACTATTTTTAGAAAAGATAGTGCTGATACGAGTGGTTATCTGACGATTGATAATAATGCTTACCCTGATGCCAACTTTGCGACGGAGATTGATTCTACGAATGATGTTGCTTTTGATGGTGTGACGGTGACTGATTATGGTCGTTTGATGATTGAAAGTACCGCAGTTTCTTTTGAAACCGATATGTTACAGGTGGATACGAATGCCGTTTTTGAATCTGATATAAATCATACTTTTTCCGCTGTGGATACGACGAGTCTATACCCAAACGGCGGACGTTTGCAGTTTGATGGTAATTTGGATTTAACTACTTTTGATACAACGAGTGGTGATGAAACTGGTACGTTGGTTACCAGCGGGTATACGTATGTTTCTTCTGGCACAGTGGTTTTGGGACCGAATTTATTGTGGGAAGCCAACGGAGCAATCAAACAAAATGCTGATACGAATCTTGGTACATTTACAATCGAAGGAACTGATAGTGGAGGAGACACAGGGGGAATATTGAGTCATAGTAAAAACTCTACTTCAGACACTTTTGATCTTAATTTTACTGTGGGTACTTTGACAATAGAATCTGGGGTGATTTCTGATGGGAGCATTGATGTGAGCGGTAAAGGATATTTAGGAGGATATGCAAGGCCGGACTATTATATAAGTGGTGTGTACACGACCGATATAAATAGTTCTCAAACAGGTCGTACAAATGGAAATACTACGGTTGGGGGAAGTGTTTTCCGGAGTAGTGGCTCTCATGGTGGGCGGAGTGGAAAAACAGGGACATATGTGATAGGGGATTCGTATGGATCTATTGTGTCGCCGGTACTGCCAGGGTCTGGCGGCGGCGGTCCAGATAGCAGTTCGATTGGTGGAAATGGGGGTGGTGTTATTTCTATTACAGCAACAAATATCGTAGTGAATGGGGATATTTTGGCAAATGGTGGCTCGGGGCACTCAACTGGTGGTTCTGGTGGCTCTATTTTATTAGACGTGAGTGGGACTATTTCTGGTACAGGTTCAATAACCGCTAGTGGAGCAATACCGTCTACCAGTATTTTTACAGGTGGCGGAGGAGGACGTATTTCGATTCTTTTTGGCACGTATAGTCATAGTGGAACACTTCTTGCTGCCGGAGGTAATAGTGATGGGGCTGATGAAGATGGTGCTGCCGGTACTATTTACAAAAAAGAAGCATCTCAAACATATGGTGAACTTATTATAGATAATAATGGTGCGGCTGCGGCATATTATGCAACCACACTCCTATCGACAATCCCTGCCGCTGATCAATTGTTTTCAAGTGGGTATGGAGTAAATACTACGACCGTAAGTAATTATGGTGTATTAAACATTCCTTCTCCTGTTGACTCGAGTGCAAGTGATGATGCTGGTGTTACGGAACTATTTCATAGTAATGCGTGTACTGTTGATGATGACAGTGTTTTAAATGGTGAAATAACCTATAATAACGCAACGGTTTCTGGTGCGACTGCCAGTCAATATACTTGTTTTGGTATGAACACGCCTCCGTCTATCAGTGAAAGCATGACGGTTGAACAACAACAAAGTGATGGGTTTGTTCATATTACGTATGCGCTTACCGACATAGATACGGAGAATGATATTTCGCTTGAGGCTTACGAGTATTCGTTAGATAACGCAGTGTGGTCGTCTATGACTATTGCGGATGATGAGGCTCATGAGGGGATTATTAATTTGACTGGCGATACCGATGGTGTGGATCATGTTTTTGTGTGGGATGCCTGTGCTGATATTTCGGTTTTTGATGAGAATGTTTTTGTGCGGTTTACTCCAAATGATGGAACTGACGCAGGGGATAGTGTCACCGTTGATACTCCATTTCAGGTTGATTGTGCAGTACCTGTGGTAAGTAACGTGGTTGTAAGTCAAAATAGTGCATCAAGTAGTGTACAGGTTTTGTATGATGTTAGTGATGATACAAATACGAATTTGTTAATTGAATTAGATATTTCAGAAGATGGTGGTGCAACTTGGAATGTAACAGATACCAGTGTGTCGGGTGACATTGGAAGTGGGCAAGTAGCTGGGGTAGAAAATAGTTTTGTTTGGAATGCAGGAATAGATTTTGATGGACAAGAGCAGACAGATCTTCGCATTCGAGTTCGTGCTACTGATGCGTTTCAAAATGTTGGTGATACAAGCAGTTCTGCCAATTTTTCACTTGATACACTCGATCCGAGTAACTTGGCCGATCTTACTGTTGTTGGTGGTATAAATAGGGTACACGTTTCTTGGACCGCGTCAACGGATACTCATTTTGATCAGTATGAAATTTGGTATGGCACAGATCAGGTATCTGTTGGTAATCGTACAGCAACAGAGTGGGATAGCACTGATGATGATAATTTACTTTTGGCGACAACAACATCAACCACAATTTTAGGGCTGAGTTCTGGTACAACCTATTATTTTAAACTATGGGCAATTGATGATTTTGGAAATGAATCAACTCTCGCAACAGCGTCAACACAAACAGAGAGTGCTGGTATTACGCTCACAGAATCGGGTGGTACAACGGTAATTAGTGAAGCAGGGGATACTGATACTTATACGCTTGTTTTAGACACAATTCCTGAGTCAAGTGTTACTGTGGCAGTGACACCGGCGAGTGATATGACTGTTTCAACAAGTAGTATTACCTTTACATCGGATAATTGGGATACCCCTGTTACTGTGACGGTTACTGCGGTGAATGATGATGTTGATGAAGGTGATCATACTGCAACTATTACACACGAAGTCTCTTCTTTGGACGCACAGTATTCGGATATTGATATTGATGCTGTTCTTGTTTCTATTACCGATAATGATACCGCAGGGGTTACACGAACTGGCTTGGGGGATACTACTGCTGTTACCGAAGGTGGGGTAACCGATACGTTTACTCTTGTTCTTGATAGTGCCCCTACAAGCACTGTAACTATTACGCTTACTTCAAATGAAGAGGTAACCGTATCAACGAATACGATTCGTTTTACTTCTATCTCATGGAATGTTCCCGTTACTGTTACTGTGACAGCTGTGAATGATGGTGATGTAGAAGGGGATCATACAGGAACAATTCAATTTAGCGTTGCCAGTGACACGGATGAAAATTATGATGGGTTTGTTGTTGCTTCGGTCACTGTGATAATTACCGATAACGATACGGTACAGGAAGATACTGATGAAGATTCTGAAAGTAGCGATACTGGTGGGGGGACGGCGCCAAGTGTTCCTGCCCCTATTCCTGCGCCTACTGTTATGGGGAATGAACCAAAGATTCAATCTTTCCTATTGTCATCAAACACGCCTATTAGCATTTCTTTACGTCGCGGCGGGACGCACTCGGTGACATTGGAAGGCGTTGCAACACCAACCCGTATAGTATTGCTTATTCAGTCCAATCCAATACAAGTCGCATTAGAAGCAGGTGTACAAAGACAGGTGGATATTACGAGTGATGGTATCCCCGATATTGCCCTTTTTTATAGAGGATTAGTCTCAGGAAAACCCAAGATAGATATACAAGATATTTCACAGATCACAGAATTGATGACTATTGAGTCTGGTGCAGAAACTACGGATACTCGTGAGGTCAATATTTCTTTTTTTGTGCAAGGAGCCACATTGGTTGCCCTCTCTGAGCACCCATCATTTTTTGGTTCTTCATTTGTACCGTATCAGTCGGTTTTGCCGTGGACGTTGTCACTTTCGTCTGGATCGAAAACAGTATATGCACGGTTTCGTTCACCTGAAGGTGGTATTATAGAGTCACAAGACATGATTACTTTTATTCCTCCGCATAAAGAAAATTTGCCTATTTCAGTCGCTCCTTCCACCCCAGTCTCTTCTCGTGATCATCAAGTATTATTTACTCGATTTTTAACTCTCGGGAGTGTTGGTACGGATGTTCGTTTGTTGCAGCAAATATTGCAAGATCATGGGTTTATGCCCGTTGCACCTGTCACGAATGTGTTTGGTGTGCGTACCAAGGCGGCTGTCGTTACATTTCAAGCATCTCGTGGTATTGAACCTGTGGGGTATGTAGGTCCTGCAACTCGTGCTGCATTACATGATCTTATGTCGTCATCATCAATCTCTTCTCCAATACAAACATTAGACGGAGTATCTGCTGTCAATAGAATACCGGTTGTGTTTCGTCGGTTTTTGGGTATCGGAAGTGTGGGTGATGATGTTCGTCAATTACAAGAATTGTTGCAATCAAAAGGGTTTATGGAGAAAAATCCCACCACTCATTATTTTGGCCCACGTACTCGAGCTGGTGTGGTAGCTTTTCAGCGATCACATGGCATAGATCCTGTTGGGTATGTGGGGCCGGCGACACGCAAGGTGTTACATGACCAAGTAAAATAATACTGTTGTTAATAAAAAAAATTGCATATAAAAAGTATGCAATTTTTTATTTAGGTAAAATAAAAGAGTCTTTGGATGTTCTATAGGAGTTTCTTCTTGACAAAAACATCTGTTTCCTCTATTATTTTTTCTCATCACAGTACTCTTGGATACGGTGGTCGTATCTTGGCGAAATATTGTGAAGACCAAGTAGGAGAACGTTGCATGACGGAACAAGATATTGCGGAAGCCCTTCGAAAAAAAGGGTTTTTGATTTCTGCTTGTTCGTTTCGGCCTCGGGGGGCACACGAGTCGTCTGACCGTGTGTACCTGTTGTGTGTGGGGACTCCCAAGTGGAGCCGCATCGCACAACTCATCGAGGTGAAACAGGGAGAGTGGCATATCGCGCTCGTGACCCCTGATGAGGGACAGTCGTTGGCACAACTCGCAACGGCTTCGTTCCAGACTGGGCGAGCCATGCCCGTGGAGCGGCTCCTGCGGATGGATCAGTGCGACATTTGGGTCCATCTCGGGCACGACACCCACCAAAACCTTCGGCTCGCGCAGCTCTAGCGTGAGCCTATCTTAGGAGAACACACCGCGTTGTCTTGTCTCAGAAAGGAACAGACAAGACGACGCACATCAAAAACAGCTTTGAAAGAAAGGCTGTTTTTGTTTTGTACAAATAAAAAAATCCACTTTGAATGAAAGTGGATTTTTTTCCTTCTCTATATATCAACAAAAGATGCTATGCAAAGAAGGGGGAGCGAACTTGACATTACGTCAAGCTGGCGGAAAGGCTGGATTAGCGGTAGGTTCGGCAGAACGCATGCCACTTGGGCAGGTTCTGGTGCGGGATGTACAAGATGAAATTTGAAATTTCCATCTTGATCACGTCTCGCACGTTGCGCGTCCCGCGGTACGCATAGTCGTCGTACATGTCTGCAAATTCCAGCTCGTTGCCGTGTGCATCGCGACTGGAAATGGTAGCCATGTACTGACCGAACGCCCGAATCCACTTATGGATATGCGTCCGGCCGACGAAGGGCAGTGGGGCCGCATCGAGGTGTGTGATGAGCGCGGTGAGGAACC
>JAGOTR010000015.1:1741-16658 GCA_018061685.1 Candidatus Magasanikiibacteriota bacterium | reverse complement strand
GTTTTTCGTTGTGCCGCGGGCGGGACTCGAACCCGCGAGAGATTGCTCTCAAGGGATTTTAAGTCCCTCGTGTTTACCAACTTCACCACCGCGGCGTATGAATTTTATGAGACTATGAAAAAGCCAAAATCTGTGCTTCAATATATCAATAAAAAGAAAAGAAATCAAGTGCCTTATTTATTTCTATGACAGAACCACACCCCCTTACCCACCTAGCCATTATTCTTGATGGCAACAGAAGATGGGCAAAAAGCCAAGGACTCCCCAGCCTTATTGGCCATACGGAAGGAGCAAAAAACATACGGCCGATACTAGAGGCGGCAGTCGACCATAACATTTCCTTTGTCACGCTCTATGTACTTTCAACCGAAAACCTCAAAGAACGGAGCGAAAGTGAGTTATCGCATTTGTTTCTCCTCTTTGCCAAATTGATTGACTATTTAGAATTATTTACCAAAAACAATGCTCGACTTATGGTGGTAGGTGACCTATCAAAACTTCCAGCAAAAGTCCAAGAGACCATGCAAAAAGTTATAGACGAAACAAAACATAATACTGGAATGACGATTACATTAGCACTCAATTATGGGGGCAGAGATGAAATAACTCGAGCAGTGCAACGAATTGTGCAAGAGCAAATACCAGCAGCAAGCATTGATGAATCCGTCATGACATCACACCTCGATAGTGCGCATCTGCCAGATGTCGATCTTATGATTCGCACCGGTGGTGATCAACGATTGTCAAATTATTTGTTATGGAAAAATGCCTATGCAGAACTATACTTTACTCCGGTACAGTGGCCTGCATTTCGTGCAAAAGATTTGGATACTGCTATTGAGTGGTTTTATACACAAAAAAGAAATAGGGGGAAATAAACATACCCTATGGTATGAAGAGGGGCTTGTGATAGATATCACAAGCCCCTTGTTGTGTGGGCGTGGGTGTGTCCGAACTAGGCCTCGACGAAGATGCCACGTGGAACATCCCGACCTTCGCAGTAGGCCTTCTCAATCTCCTCACCCTCATAGTTGATCTCGAACCGGAGCGTATGCACGCCCGGCCGAATACCGTTGTCCCGCACCTGCTCGGTGTCGGGGAACGACACCGTGAGGATGATGGAACGATCGCGGTTCACCCGCAACACAATATTGGTGATGCTCACCAAAATCGTGTTGTACTCTCGAAGTTCGATGATCTCCCCGTCGCCGTTCTCGCGGGTATACTTCGGGGTGATGTGAATCTCCCCCCCGGCAAGAAGACGCTTTGCAATCAGCCCCGCAACCGTGGTCTTGGGGATGACAAACTCCGTCACAGGCTTTTTGACAGCCATAGTAGACTCTCCTTCTCCCGCGAATGTGCGGTAAAAACACCCTACAAAAAAAATCAAGGGTTTGTCAATATGACGTGGCAAGATTGATGCGAATATACGTTTTAAAAAATATAATAAAAAAACACCTTTCAGTACTTGGATAATCCAAACACCGTCAGGTGTTTTTCGTTTCCTCGATTTTCCCCTCCACAAATCGATCCACGACAAACATGGGCTAAAAAATTACCAGTCCAAGGTTCCCCCGGTTTGGTACTCGGTCACTCTGGTTTCAAAAAAGTTTTTTTCTTTATTTAAGTCCACGGCCTCACTCATCCATGGGAATGGGTTGGTCACACCAAATTGTTCTGGCAATCCCACACGGGCTAACCGACGGTCGGCAATGTGTTCAATATACTGCTTAAAACTATCCGCATTCATACCAAAAATTCCTTTTGGAAATACGGTTGCCGCAAATTCATACTCAAGTTTTGCCGCCTCACGAACCAAACTCACCACCCGATTTTGAAATGCTTGTGACCACAACTCTGGTTGTTCTTCTTTAATGGTGTTAATCAAATTAATACCAAAATTTAAATGTTGTGACTCATCACGCATAATGTATTGAATTTGTTCGGCAGAACCAACCATTTTATTTTGTCTGTGAAACCCAAAGATAACCGCAAACGAACTATAAAAGAAAATACCTTCCATAATCAATGAAAAAATCACGATATTTTCTAAGAATTTTTGATCCGCCTCAAGTGTTCCTGTTTTAAAGGAGGGGTCAAAAATCCCTTCGTTAAAGCTCAAAATAAATGAGGCTTTATTGTAAATAGCATCAACTTCACGATACATGTTAAAAATTTCACCCTCATCTAACCCCAAACTTTCAACAATATACTGATACGCATGTGTGTGAATAGCCTCTTCGTAAGCCTGGCGAAGCAGGTACATGCGACACTCAGGCGAAGTAATATGACGATAGAGTGCAATAACAATATTATTCGCAGCAATAGAATCGGCAGTGGTAAAAAACCCTAATACGGTTTTAAAGGCTTTGCGTTCATCTTCGGTTAAAAATCCTTGGGCACGCCATTGCTCAATATCATTTTGCATCATAATTTCTGTTGGCAACCAATGGTTTGCATTGCCCGCATTATAGGCATCCCAAGCAAACGTGTGCTTCATTGGGTAGAGTTGCATCACATCTGCATCTACCCCATTAATCACTCGCCGTTTATTTACATCTACTTTGTCGTGAGTTTTTTGAATAGGCATACAAAAACAAGAAAAAAAACCAGAGAGCCTCCCCCGTCTCTGAGGTATGTATTAAGTGAGAACGCTGTTAGCCACTGCATGACTCACATTCAGGATCATCAATACGACAGGCTTTTCCCATAGGTGCTTCGGCGGGTTCTGCAATAAAAGAAGCCATAGGCGCAACCTCAGGAGGTGTGACAAGAGAAGGAGTAGCAACAGCAGGGGCAGCAACAACAACAGGAGCGGCCGCCATAACACCTGCACCCGCACCACTTTCTCGTGTATGGGTAGCTCCAAATTGAGATACTTGTACGGTTGATTTTTCTACTTGAGAAATAGCCAACGTTCTCATATAGTACGTTGTTTTCAAACCCATTTCCCAGGCATACATGTAAATATCATTAATTTCTTTTCCAGAATTTCCAGAATAAAAAATATTGAGTGATTGACTTTGATCAATCCATTTTCCACGATAGGCCGCAGCTTTAATAAGCCAACGAGGATCAATTTGAAACGCTTCTTTAAATCGATCTTTTAATTCTTGTGGCACTTCTTGAATTTTTGAAATATCACCATCGTGATATTTTAATTTGCCCAGCATTTCAGCATCCCACAAATTTCTCTTTTTGAGTTCAGCAATCAAATATGGATTCACGATAGTAAAATCCCCTGCTTGATTGGCTTTCACATAAATATTTTTGTAAATAGGCTCAATGGTTGGCACACATCCAGAAATATTTGCCGTAGTCGCACTTGGCGCCACTGCCAAACAATTCGAGTTTCTCATACCATAGAGTCTCACAGATTCACGTACCGGTGTCCAATCCAATACTCCTTGACGATCCACATCAATAGTCATACCACGTTCTTTTTCAAGTAATGCAATAGTATCTACTGGGAATAAATTTCTATCCCATTTTGACCCTCTATAGCTTGGATATGCTCCGCGTTCTTTTGCTAATTCACTTGATCCCAAAATAGCGTAGTATGAAATTAACTCCATACTTTGGTCGGCAAATTGAACGCACAATTCAGAATCAAAATTAATACCAAGCATGTATAATGCATCTTGAAATCCACGAACACCTAACCCAACTGGTCGATGAAGAAAGTTAGAATCTTTTGCTTCTGCGGTTGGATAAAAATTTAAATCCACCACATTATCAAGCATACGCATGGCAAGTGTGGTACTTTGACGAAGTAATTCGCGATCAAATTTTCCACCAGAAATAAATCGTTCCATGTTTAACGAGCCCAAGTTACACACGGCTGTTTCTTTAAACGAAGTATTCAACGTAATTTCTGTACACAAATTAGAACTATGCACCACGCCAGCATGATCTTGTGGTGAGCGAACATTACAGGCATCTTTAAAGGTAAGCCAAGGGTGTCCGGTTTCAAACAACATGGTCAACATTTTTTTCCACAAATCTTTTGCCTTGAGCGCACGATACAATCGAAGTTCCCCATTTTTTCCACGGCGTTCATATTCAGCATACCGTTCATCAAATTGTTTTCCATATAAATCATGCAAATCTGGCACTTCTTCAGGAGAAAACAAACTCCATTCCCCATCTTCACGTACTCGTTTCATGAACAAATCAGGAATCCAATTGGCCGTATTCATATCGTGCGTTCTTCGACGTTCGTCTCCGGTATTTTTACGAAGTTCCAAGAAATCTTCAATGTCCCAATGCCACGTTTCAAGGTACGCACAGGTTGCACCACGACGACGTCCTGAACGATTAATTGCACCGGTCGTATCGTTTGCAATTTTTAAAAACGGAATAATACCCTGACTACTTACACCCGTGCCTTTAATAAGCGCGCCGGTGCCACGCAAATAGGTCCAATCATTTCCAATACCACCTGACCATTTTGATAATTGTGCATTGTCACCAATACATTTAAAAATATGATCTAATGAATCATTCACAGTAGTCAGGTAGCACGCACTCATTTGTGGGTGCATGGTACCAGAGTGAAATAATGTTGGTGTAGATGGAATATATCGAAGGGTAGACATTTCTTCATAAAATTTGAGTGCCCATTCATCACGATTATGCTTTTCACCTAAACACAAACCCATTGCCACACGCATCCAAAACATTTGTGGCGTTTCTAACAGTTGATTCGTTTCTGGAATGCGCAAAAAGTATCGATCAACAATAGTTTGTGTACTTAAATAGGTATGTAAATTATCACGATCAAATACCATGCGTGAGGCAAGCTCATCTAAATTAAACATGAGCATACGGGGATCAAGCCTTCCCGCACCAACCGCCGTATGAATACTTAATTTAAACGCTGCTCGTTGTTGCTCTTCTAAACGAGCATGGTCAATGGTGTCTGGTCCAATCACTTCTTTGTACACACCAGCGAGTAATGCTCGAGAGGTCACATAGGTGTATGCAGGGTCATGCTCAATAAACGAACGGAATACCATCACAAGAGAACGAGCAATATCTTTGGTTGAAATATCTTCATATACTTCTTGACGGCATTGATTCGCAATCACATCAACATCAATCACATCCTGGTACCCTTGCACGTAATAGCGAATACTGTTTTTCAATTTTTCCATCGAAAACAGTTCTTTTTGTCCATTTCTTTTTATAACAAAAAGACCACCTTGTTCCATTTTTTTTGCCACTTCTTCTTTTTTTACGGCTCGTTGTTTGGTATGTTCGTATCGATAAATAATGTAATGTTTTGCTACATCAAAATAGCCGGCATTCATAAGTGCGCTTTCTACCACATTTTGCACATCTTCAACTCCAGGTACTTTGTCTGCAAAAAAATTATCGAGTGTTGCCAACACAGTGGTGGCAATATCTTGAAGAACGGCAGCATCAACCCCACCACGGGTAGATCCAAATGCTTTTTCTATGGCAACAGCAATTTTTTCTGAATCAAATGAAACAATTTCGCCGTTGCGTTTTTTAATACGCGTGATTCGAATCGGGGGGGTCATAAGACAAGCATGGATTAAAAGGGCTATGCATATCCGCATAGCCTTCGAATAAAATGTGTATACTATATATAGTGCTCTATTTTTACACAGACCACTACATGTTGTGATGAACTAAGGTACGTAGTAGTATAACACAGGTCAAAGTTCACGCCAAGGATGCTCCTTTTTTCATGTTTTTTGCTCAAATAAGACATAAAAAAAATAAAAAAAAAAATTCATCAACTACTTATCCACAGTTACAAAATACACACAATTTTTTTTGCGACTTGAGTCATGCTTTGGCTTCGTGTTACTATTAACAACATGATCACATTTTGTGTATGACTCTCTCAACTTTCCCAGAAATTCCAGAACGACTTGTTCAACCTACGGTACTTGAAGAAGAAGTTGAAGTAACCCTCCGCCCACAAACATTGCGGGAATTTATTGGGCAAGAGCATATTAAAGAACCTCTTTCTATTTCTCTTGAGGCAGCACAAAAAAGAAATGAGCCCATAGAGCATGTATTGTTATATGGCAATCCAGGACTCGGTAAAACCACATTGGCCAATATTATAGCAAAAGAAATGCAGGTACCTCTCACCATTACAGCGGGCCCTGCACTTGAACGCGTGGGCGACCTCGCAGCTATTCTTTCAAATATCAGTCGGCACTCGGTATTATTTATAGATGAAATTCATAGAATAAATAAAACCATTGAAGAGGTGCTGTATACGGCCATGGAAGATTTTGCCATTGATATTATTGTTGGCAAAGGGCCTGCCGCCAGAACGCTCAGAATGCCGGTAGAGCCATTTACATTGATTGGTGCAACAACAAGACTCAATCTCCTATCGAGCCCCCTCAGAGATAGATTTGGGCATGTGTACCACCTTACCTTTTATGATCTTCCCGACATGCAAACTATTGTGCAAAGAAATGCTCACATATTAAACTTACCCATGCCAAAAGAGGCAGCTCACATGATAGGCTCGCGTGCGCGAAGAACTCCTCGTGTTGCAAATAGACTTTTGAAACGTGTTCGGGACTATTCCGAAGTACGACATAATGGTATACTGACCGAGGGAGTGGTAAAAGAATCACTTGACCTATTGCGCGTCGATACGCAAGGGCTCGATGATGTAGATAGAAAAATTTTACATACGATTATTGAGACATTCCATGGAGGTCCTGTTGGACTGGGGACGCTTTCCGCAGCAATAGGCGAAGAGACTGACACCATAGAAACGGTGTACGAACCATTTTTATTACAACTCGGTATGATAGAAAGAACTCCCCGAGGAAGAAAGGCCACACATGTAGCCTATACACATATTGGAAAAAAACCTCCAGGATAACACACTTTTTTTAGCCATTTTTACGTCACATGATCTCAATTCCTCTCTACAGCATATTATTTGTCTATATTCTGTTTTTAGCCGTATTTGTGGTATTTATGTGCATTCACCTGTACCATATTATTAGTACGGCATCGTTTACTCTTATTTCTTTTTTTGTTGTTTTTTCTGTGTTTGCGGCTGCAGCTATTATTTTATACACCACCTACCAGCTCGTGGGTGGCGGTGACGTAAACTGGCAAGCACCATTAGTATTATTTAATCCTGATTGGTTTGGCAGTGTATTTGGATCAGAAAATTCTTTCTAATTCCATAAAATTGTATGACGGTTTCTCATCTTATTAATCAAAAACCATACGAGCGTGTCGTGCACGTACTCAGAAGAGATGCAATTACCTTTATTCCAACCCTTCTTTTGTTTGCCATTTTACTTATTATACCTCTTGCGATTTACACCATGATTGATGGGCTTTTTCCATTATTTTTTATGCAAGATACTCGGTATGCCCTAGGTATTTTGGCAATCAGTTTGTATTATTTAAGTATTTTATTATTTTTCTTCCATCAATTTATTATTTTCTACCTCGACATGTGGGTGGTCACGAATGATCGCATTATTGATGTGGAACAACTTGGCCTTTTTTCTCGTACTATTTCTGAAATTGATTTATTCCGTATTCAAGACGTAACAGCAGATGTTCATGGCGTATTTGCCACACTCTTTCGCTATGGAACAGTCACCGTAAAAACGGCCTCGAATAATAGTAATATCATTTTTTTTGACATCCCCAAACCAAATGAGATTCGTGAAGAATTGATTCATCTCTCTCATGAAGATAGAAAATATCATTACGGCACCGTGCAAGCTTCGGAAGATTAATTCACGCTAGATATACTATGGTCAACTCTTTTTTCTCGCTCCCCTTTTTTACCCAAATAGGACTTGCCTATATTGTCGCGATAAATATTGTGACATTTTTTTATTTTGGCATAGATAAAATTCAATCCAGAAACAATAAAAGACGTATTTCAGAAAAAACTCTTTGGTTTTTGACAGGCATTGGAGGATCGATCGGGGCACTCTTGGGCATGCATTATTTTCGCCACAAAACAAAAAAAACAAGCTTTCAAGCGGTTATTGTCTTGATTATTTGCGTCCATGTGTTTATAGTATTTCAATGGATATTACCTCGATAACCTTGCGTGTATGAAAAAAGTACCCAAAAAAAAACCATCGTTTAAACCTCTCTCGTTACCCGATCTTGCACTCTTGCAAGCAATAAGCACCTCTTGCAGACACAGTATTATCAGCATGCTAAAAAATTCGCAAAGTGGTCACCCTGGTGGATCGTTAGGATGTATCGATTACTTATCTCTCTTGTACACAAAAATAGTGTCACAAACAGGAGAACCTGTTGTGGTATCAAATGGGCATATTTCACCCGCGGTGTACGCCATTCTTGCAGAGTTGGGGTATATTCCAAAAAAAGATGTTATCGCTGGATTTCGAAAGATTGGATACCCATATGAAGGACACGTGACTCGACATGTGAAAGGTGTCTGGTACGGCACGGGACCACTCGGCACAGGTATTTCTGCAGCCGGCGGTTTTGCATTGGCAGAAAAATTAAAAAACACAAACAAAAAAGTATTTGCACTGGTGGGTGACGGAGAATCGCAAGAAGGACAAGTGTATGAACTCATGAATTTTGCATCAAAATATAGCCTCAATAATTTGATTGTGTGCATGGATTACAATCAAGTGCAGCTGTCAGACAGTTTGGACGCAATTATGCCACTCAATCCCAAAAAACAATGGGAAGCTGCGGGGTGGAAAGTAATCCCTGTTGATGGGCATGATATGCAGGCCATGTGGGGTGCACTTCAAGACGCGTATGCAGAAACCACAAAACCTATTCTATTGCTCGCAAAAACCGTGATGGGGAAAGGGGTAGATTTTATGGAAAAAACCGGAGAAAAAAAACAAGCCACGTGGCATGGAAAAGCACCATCACCAAGCGAAGCAGATGAAGCGTTACTCCAACTAGAGCTGACAGATAAAGAGGTAGCTTTAATAAAAAAGTTTAAACCGACGATACAGTGGAAACCCAAAAAACCCGTGCATACGACTTTTGGTACACCCATGAAAATCAATACTGGCACGCCCCGCGTCTATGCCCCAAGTGAAATGACTGATTGCCGTAGTGCCTACGGATTGGCACTTTTAGACTTGGCGAAAAAAAATAAACAGATCGTGGCCCTCACAGCCGACTTGGCTGATTCGGTCAAAACGAGCTATGTGAAAGAATCACTGCCCGAGCAGCATATTGAATGTGGAGTAGCCGAACAACACATGGTGTCTTGTTCTGGGGGGCTTAGCTTTGGTGGCTTTGTACCATTTTGTTCCACCTTTGGTGCGTTTATGACCAGCCGTGCCAAAGATCAGGCACGCGTGAATGATATTAATGGCGCGAATGTCAAAATGGTTGCGACCCACTGTGGATTGTCTGTGGGAGAAGATGGTCCCACTCACCAAGCCATTGATGATATGGGTTCTTTTGCAGGATTATTCAATACGGGCGTGATTGAACCCGCAGACCCAAACCACTGTGACCGCATTATTCGCTATGTCGCAAGTCACTATGGCAATTATTATGTTCGCATGGGACGACACAAAATACCCGTGCTCACCAAAGAAAATGGTGAAGCATTTTTTGATGCTGACTATGTATATGAATATGGGAAGTGTGATGTGTTACGAAGTGGCACGGATGTGACGATTGTGGCAAGTGGCGCCACGGTGTGTGAAGCACTCAAAGCACATACACTGCTGAAAGAAAAAAATATCTCTGCCGAAATTATTATTGCCAGTTCTCCAAAACAATTTGATGACACCCTTTTTACCTCTGTCAAAAAAACAAACCGTGTGGTGACGGTTGAGGACCATACCACGCATTCGGGTATGGGTGCAGGGATTGCGCGTGAAATGCAACTTCGAGGGATTGTTGTGAAACAGTTTCACATGCTTGGGGTGGATGCGTATCAATTGTCAGGCACGGCCAAAGATTTGTATGCGGCAGTTGGGATTGATGCGGCGGGGATCACAAAAATCGTCATAGAAAGATAAAAAATAACCCCGGTAGACGGGGTTATTTTTTTACCAAAATTTCCACCAAGGTTTTTTTGGGGGGCGAGGAACGACACGAGTGGGTGCATGTTGAGCAAACTGATTTAAATCAACATCTGTCGGGTCTACTCGACCTGTTGTAGCAGCATCTAAAACCACCTCTCTTCTCTTCTGTTCACGTTGACGATGAGCTTGTTCTTGTGCGTCACGCCTTTCCAACTCTCTTTTTGCCCACTCCTGAATTTGTTCACCCCAATCACCAGGAGAGCTACTGAAACCACGCAAACGAACATCTGTGAGTTTCGCAAACACAGCCAGTCGTTGTTCCTGAGGGAGGCGCAACCAATCTGCATACGTTTGTAACTCTTTTTGTTTTCTTTCTTCATCGGCTCTTTTTCTATCTATATGCATATGTTCAAACATAGCCACTGCTCTTTCTATATCGGGTGATACGGGTTCAGATAAAAATCGAGCTGCATTTTTTCGAAAAAAAGAGATGTCATCTTCTGTCATTATAAAAACCTCTCGAGCATTGTTATCGGTACTTTCTTCGTTAGCAAGAGATTCAAGAGATGTATAGAGTCTCTGAAATCGTTCTTGATCATTCTCTTTTTTTTCTCTCCCTTTTGGGGCCTCGGTTGGGGGCATACCTCGCCCATGAAATTCTTGTGCCATAAAAAAATTTACTATATATATTTCCATTCCATAGGAATTTCCGTACGACACGACACCCACTCGTCTTTGGTCGCCAATTTAAAACGAAGCGATGTGGCACACAAACACAGAGTCGTATGAACATTTCCATAACTTGTTATTTCTTGTTTTTGTTTTGCACCATATTTGACGTCGCCTACAATCGGGTGTCCTATGTGCGAAAATTGTGCTCGTATTTGATGTGGCCTGCCAGTTTTTAACTGAATTTTTACTAACGTTGTGTTGGGATATCGTTCTACCACGTCATACGATAATTCTGCGTAAAGTGACCCAGGCACAGACGTATTATATATCGAAACACGATTTTTTTCAATATTTTTTTGGATATAATTAATAAGTGTGGACGAAGATTGCAAGACACTTCCTTCAACAAGCGCATGATATTCTTTTTGAATGGTATGATTTCTCAGCTGCGCTGATATGCGAGAGGCACCTTTACTGGTTTTGGCAAATAAGACAATTCCACATACCGGCCTATCGAGCCGGTGCACCATACCCAAAAAAACTTGCCCCGGTTTATTATATTTCTGTTTTAAAAAATATTTGACCTCATCCATAAGGGTTGGGTCGCCACTATGATTGCCCTGCACCAACATACCCGCTGGTTTATATACAGCAATCACATGGTTATCCTCGTATAGCACATCTAATTTCATATTGGGAAAAAATATTTTTATTGTGATAATAAAAAATTCTTGTGATGCACGTACCTGCCAAAAAAAGGCAATGGATAGGCAAGCACAAGAATTTTTATACACACAGAATTACTCTTTATTCGGTAACACGTCCACCGTATTCACCTGTTTCGGTACTCACTAAAATTTGTTCGCCTTCTTTAATAAAAATAGGCGCTTGAACAGATAAATCGTTATCTAAAATAATTTCTTTTGTAACATTGCCACTCGCAGTGTCCCCTTTTACCGCAGGAGGGGCTGTCTTGACCGTATATTGAATTTTCTTTGGTAAATCAATTGCTACCACAATACCTTCGTGGAGTACTGCAATCACGTCTAATCCTTCTTTTAAATACACGGCATCATCGCCCAAAATATCTCGAGAGACATCAACGGTTTCGTACGTTTCTTGATTCATAAAAGAAAACAAGTCACCCGTTTTGTACAAAAACTGCATGTTTCTTCGCTCTACTTGTACAATATCCACGGATTCACTACTTTTATATGTCATTTCTACATTTTTTCCACTTGAAATACTTTTCATGCGTGTTTTGGTAAATGCAGCGCCTTTGCCAGGGTTCACAAATTGAAATGTGGTTACCACAAACAAGTCATTATTATGACGAATTACAGCTCCTTTTTTGATTTCACTCGTGTCTGACATAGAGAAAAAACTAAAAATTACATATTTTTCATGGGTAAGACTAGCACGCTGTTGATATTTTTGCAACCAGTAAAAATTTGAACCAATCGATCAACACCTATGGCAATACCCGCACACGGAGGTAATTCTCCGACTGCCGTAATAAACTCTTCATCAATGTCATAGACAGGTTTCCCGAGTTCTTTGCGGCGTACTTGTTCTGCCATAAGTCTGTTTTTTTGTTCATGAGCGTCGGTGAGTTCGGAAAATCCATTCCCCACTTCAATACCATCGATATATACCTCTACTCGCTCGGCATAGCCCGTATCGGTTTCCGAGGCTTTTGAAAGAGCGGCAAGTGGCAATGGGTAATGATGGACGCATACAATACCCATGTGAGCGAGCTTGGGTTCTATTTCGTTTAAAAATATACGAAAAAATAAATCTTCATACGGCTCATCATTTTTTGGATTATACTCTTTTGTGACACACAAAGAAAATAAGGCATCACGGTCAAGGTAGTCATTTAAATCAACACCAATAGTTTCTTGCCACAACGCCCGCATGTGTATGCGCCGGAAGGGTCGATCTTTTTTTTGGTCGGGAGGACTCATGCGTGTGAGTACTCCACACAATTCTTCTACTCTATCCATGAGAGTACCAATGTCACCATGTGTTTCATAAAATTCCAGCATGGTAAATTCGGGATTGTGCAATCCACCAAAAAATTCATAATCTCGAAAACATTTGCCCATAAAAAAAATCTTGTCATATCCTGCTGCAAGCATTTTTTTCATTGCGTATTCTGGCGAGGTGTGAAGATACGATGGAAACGCTTCACCTTTTTCATTATGAACCGTCACTTCCATGGGTGACAAATATGGTTCTTGTCCGGCGAGCCGCAAAATCGCTGGTGTTTCCACTTCTAGAAATGATTGTTGCCAAAACCACTCACGAATAGCACGAAGCATGGCCCAGCGAAAATCAAGAGCGTGTTTTGAAATACGAATATGATCGGTGTGAGACATATACCCTTAAAAAATCAATAGGCGACACACAGTGTCGCCTATTGAAATAATGGAGCGGTAAACCGGATTCCTGCCTGCCGGCAGGCAGGCGAACCGACAACCTCCCCGTAGAATTTACTATCCACATTGTTTAAAATACTCACTAATGAGCGGTAAACCGGATTCGAACCGGCGACCTCTTCCTTGGCAAGGAAGCGCTCTAGCCAACTGAGCTATTACCGCACGGCTTCGCTACGCTACGCCGTGCAGGCCACATCATTTCACGATAAGATGTTTATTGCGAAACGACCTGCCGGAGTTACTTTTGAGATACTTCTCAAACGCGATAGCAATTTTTTCATTTTGAAACGCACAATAATATACGAGCCTTACATGAAGAAATGGTTTTGTGCTTTTATTTAATCCATTTTTATGTTCCTGAAATCTTTTTTTTAAATTTCCAGAAAATCCCGTATATAAATCACCATTACTACATTCTAATATATATACATAATACATATATGCCCCCACATATAGAATTATACTTGGCAAACCTTTATTGAAACTCATTCAATTATGAATAAGCCTGGCCTGCCAGGCGAAGCCCCTCAGAGCGTAGCCTGGTTGCGGGACCCGGATTCGAACCGGGAACCTTCGGGTTATGGGCCCGACGAGCTGCCGTTGCTCTATCCCGCTATAGATGAAATTAGTGTAGCCTAAATATTTGGTTCTGGCAAGGATAGAAGTATTTGTTTATACCAACGTAGCCCTGTAAAATTTTTGAAACAATATACGTAGCGGAGCTTGCCGCGAGCCCGTAAAGCCGCGTGGCGGCCACGTGCCGTTTTACGCGGATGGCGCCAGGGTAGCCGCATGAACTAGCCACGTAAATTCCTCCCTTGGGTCGGAACACGTGGCGCTCCAAATGGCGTAAACGCCATTTTTCGCGAGCGGATGACCGGAATCGAACCGGCGTCATCGGCTTGGAAGGCCGAGATAATAACCATTATACGACATCCGCATAGATGTAATACGAAGAATAGTATATGAGTTTTAAAAAAATTTGTCAATGCGATACAGCCTCATCAAAGTGACAACGAAGCTTCGTCTTTTGGCTATGTAGATATCCACACATGACCATTTTCCTTTTTTCCTCTCTCTTGCTATACTTCTTGGTACAAACGTATACAGTTATTCCCCAAATGACTGTATGGCAAAAAAACCGTCCTCTATACAAGGACGGTTTTTTATTAGAATTTTTAATTTGTTTGACACTTATTCTACAATTAATGTACCTACCATGCCCATTTGTCTGTGACTCCCTACACTGCAATAGTATTCAAATGTTCCGGCCTTGTCGGCAACAAAGGTAACTGTTTCACTTTCTCCTGCTTTTAATTGTTTTGTTTTTGCATTGAATTCATCTAGTACCCAATCATGGAATCCCGCTTCGTTGGTAAATTGAATTTCAACAGTATCACCTTTTTTTACGCGAATTTCTGTTTCAGAAAAGCCAAAATTTTTTCCCAACACAACGACGCTTACTTTTTTTGCAGGTCCCACTTCTGCAGGCTGTTTCTTTGGCTCTTCGGTTGTCACTGTTACCCCTCCGGTTACCACACCCGTAACGCTATCAACCATATCGCCTTCAAGAGTGACCGTTGTTTCTGTACCAACGGCAGAAGTCTCTTCTGCTTGTATATTTTCGGGAGGCATCGTATCGGTAACAACATCCTCGGCACCAGAATCGACATTGATATTTGTAGAAGAACTACACCCAGCCCCAACAAACACCAAACTCAAACAAGCAAACCCACCCAACACCAATGATTCTTTTTTCATACAATGAAAATAAATAAAAATTAATAC
>JAGOTR010000015.1:0-1641 GCA_018061685.1 Candidatus Magasanikiibacteriota bacterium | reverse complement strand
ACGCTTGGCGTGATTGCCCTCGTTGATAGCAATATGGATGGTATGATGAGAGTTATGAAACACTATACCGCAGTCACCGAGCGAGCATTTATTGATTATCATACGCTCAAAAAAAATTCGAACAATACGTATACGGTGCAGGCACAAAGCGGTCAAGCCTTTACGGTGTCGGATGTGTTTTTGTTAAGTATCACACTCCCCCATGCCCTTACGTTTATACGAAAAACAAGTGACGTCACAGAAGATGAGCAATTCTTATTAACATTATTGTTAAAAAAACATCCCAAATTATTTTTGGATGAAAAAGAAATTGTATACATGGATCGGCCACTCTGGCTCCGGTATGTGCACATGAAACAATCTCATGTACAACCATCTGCATTTTGGCGACAAGATATGAAAGCAATTATTTATTTTTAATCCGGCTTCGTCCGTCTTCGCTTTGAGGAGCTACGACAGGACTACGCCGGACAGGTCTTTCACCTTAATCTATGTAGCATTATAATCAAGAGATACATCATCTATTCAATATATATATGAGGGGGGGCCTATGACACACAAACACATCCATACGATTCAAGAAATGGCAAAAATTGACCGTCCTCGAGAAAAACTTATTACCTATGGCCCAGAACGATTATCAAATTCTGAACTGTTGGCCATACTATTACGTACGGGCGGCAAAGGAGAAAACGTGGTGCAGCTTGCAAAACGAGTCCTGACCAAATTTCACACCGGGGGCATTGTAGATGCACCCTACCAAGCCCTCAAAGACACGCATGGATTGGGACCAGCAAAAGCTTGTGAAATTGTTGCATGTTTTGAACTGGGGAAACGATTTTTAAAAGAGAAAAAAGCACGACTATATTTGTCGGCAAAAGATGTGTGGGATGCAATGAGTGATGTACGAACAAACAAAAAAGAACATGTGGTGATTTTTTACTTGAATGCAAGAAGTCAAGAAATTAAAAAAGAAATTATTTCGGTTGGCATTTTAACCACCAGTATTATTCACCCGCGAGAAGTATTTGAATCCGCCATCCGCCACGGCGCCGCCCACCTTATTATCGCGCATAACCACCCATCCGACGATACTAATCCATCGGAACACGATTTAGCCATGACGTATCGTCTTACCGAGGCAGGAAAAATATTAGGAATTGAATTACTCGATCATGTAATTGTCGGGCCAACCAATTACTTTAGTATGGCAGGCAATAATATGATTCCAAAAGACATTCCCCCATTTGAACCCTTATGAAAAAAAATACCACCCTCTCTATAACAAACGCTCGAAAAGAAATTTTTGATATTGCAAAAGATATTGATAGTACAAAGAGTATCTATACATTGACCGAACATGGGAAACCCATTGTAGTTATGATGTCGGCCGATACATTTGAATCGTGGGAAAAAACATTATCTCTTTCTTCGGCACTGCCAAATCTTGAAACAGACATGGCAGAGGCAGAAAGCCAAGTAAAAGCAAACCAATATATTTCACTCGCCTCGCTCTTTGCCGAGCAAGGATTTTTAGTACAAGATGCATCTCAACACGTATATGTACCACATCGTTCTGTCAAAAAAAGCAAGGCAAGACGTAAAAAAAATACACGCTGAAGCAGAGGCCTACCTTATGCT
>JAGOTR010000046.1 GCA_018061685.1 Candidatus Magasanikiibacteriota bacterium | reverse complement strand
TCCACGGTTTTATATGTATACATAAACCAGCCACATGGACGAGTCATGATGTGGTGGGATATTTACGAAAAGTAACCCGAATCAAAAAAATAGGACATGCGGGAACCCTTGACCCGTTTGCCACGGGACTACTTTTGGTTGCAATTGGAAGAGAAGCAACCTCACGAATATCGGAGTTCACAGGGTTACCTAAAACCTACCGTGCAACCCTCGTACTGGGAGCAACCAGTGATACTCAAGATAGTACCGGAATAATAAGCTATACCGCAGCAGAAAAAAAAGCGAGTCAACTTACTTTAGCCGAAATAAAAAACGTGCTCAAACAATTTTGTGGCGAGCAAAATCAAATTCCACCTATGTATTCTGCAAAAAAAATTCAAGGTGAAAAATTATATGATTTAGCAAGAAAAGGCAAAGAAATAGAACGAACCCCTAAAAAAATTACCGTGTTTCGACTTGAACTGTGTGACGATCTTGTGCGGCAAGATGATGATACCCTCCGGATTACGGTAGAGGCAGACGTATCGTCTGGAACCTACATACGTACCTTGGCCAATGATATTGGTGAACAACTTGGTGTAGGCGCGTATTGTGATACGCTCATACGAACACACATTGGACCATTTCACCTTTTAGACGCACAACCACTTGAAACAATTACCCCCGAAATTATTCAACAGCACATATTTCATGTGTAAAAAATAACCCAAAGCACTTATTGACACAGCGTCAAAAGCTGTTTATAGTACCAGCTCCCACAACAGGAGGAAGATCATGCCGATCTTTTTTTTCATTGTTTGTACGATATTTCTTGCCGCTTGCGGCGAAGCACCCCGAGCACTTGAGTGCCCGGCAGATCTCGCCGATCACTACAATCTGCAGCAAGCAGATGAATTGATTGGCTCATGCAACGTGCCAGAGCCCACCACCGTCTGCGTCAGCGACTCTGCCGCTCAGCGATGTGAAGCCACGTATGAGTTGAGCGATGGGCCCACCCCATCGTGGCAATCCCCCACGTACTGCGACCCCTGCCACGAATGCGTGCAACTCACAGAGCACATCACTGGCTGCTCGCCTGTGACCGACGTCGAGGCGTGTCAAAAAACTTACGACATGCTCTGTCGATAACAACACAAAAAGAAAAAAAAGGCAGTCTCTTTTGGGAAAACAAAAACACCCACTCGATGACTGCATAAGAAGCAAATAACTTTGCTTCTTATGCAGGAGAAACGAGTGGGTGTTTTTATTTTACAACATTTTCCTGAGCGACCGCTGATATGTAATCGCAAACCGATGTGCCTCGTCACGCACCCGAATCAATACATCTTGATTCGCAGCAACCCAACGAACAACATCCTGATCAATATCGCTTTCGTCATTATGTCTTGTTCCTAATTTCAATTTACCCGGCGTAGTACTACCGAAGCCATCCGGCGAAGGTGGGCGTAGACGGGCACGAATAATAAAGTCATTTCGCTTTCTCGCTGCTCCCTTTGCAATACCAATAATTGGCGTATCAATCCCCTGCTCTCGTAACATTTTCTCTGCCGTATGTACTTGTGGCAACCCGCCATCAATAAGCCATATATCTGGGAATGACCATTCGGTGTGTTGAATTCTTCTTTGCAATACTTCAGCTAAACAATCAACATCGCTTTGCCCTTCAACGTGTTTTATTTTAAATTTTCTGTAATCAGATTTTTTTTCTGTGCCGTGTTCAAACACCACCATACTTCCTACTTTGCCAGAACTGCCTAAGTTGGAAATATCATACCCTTCTATACGTACCACCTGAAAACCGCCTTCAGCATCGTTACTCAAATCGGAATCAAAAAAACTTTTATTCAAAAGCGCTATATCATGAATGCGTTGCAACTTGAATACTTGATCACGAAGTCGGGCAGCTTCTTCGTATGCATGCGTACGAGATGCATCTTTCATACGTCGCAAGAGTGTTGCGAGCAACCGTTTTTTTCCGCCTTTTAACAATGTCACAAGGGGCGCAATAACGCGCTTTTTGTAGTCAGTCACAGAAATTTCCCCAGTACACACACCCAAACATTGCTGCATTTGATAATACAAACACGGCCGCTTGGCACCGGGTTCGCAGGTAGAAAATGTAAATAATTCTCGAAGCAATTTTAATGTGGCTTGCGTGTTTAAGCCAGGATATGGTCCAAATATATATAAAAATTTTGTTTTTTGTTCACTCGCTGAAAGTTGTTTCATTTCATGATGTCGCACGGTTTTTACTTTTGGATACACGTCTTTGGTGATCACAATATAATTCCAACTTTTATTATCTTTGCCATCTACATTATATTTGGGCAAATGTTTTTGAATATAATTTGCTTCCAAAATAACGGCTTCTAATACAGAATCAGTTTCGATCCATTTAATATCAACGACGACATGCATCATTTGTTCTATTGGTCGACTTGTTTTTTTACCAGCAAAATACGACCGCACTCTGTTTTTAAGTGACGTTGCTTTCCCTACATACACCAATTCTTTTTCTTCTGTGTAAAAAAGATAGATGCCGGGTCGGTCGGGTAGTTGTGAAATCAAATCAATTGATGCTTTCATACATATAACGATTGGCCTATACATCGAAGAGCCTTTGTTATGTCATTCCCACGAAAGTGGGAATCCACAATTTATGTGGTGGAGTGGATTCCCGCCTTCGCGGGAATGACAATCACGCCGCCACATCTTTTTCTACAGACGAAACATCACTCGTCGGTTCGCTAGACCGTTTTACAAAGCCGCCATCCCGAACAATGGCTAACGCAATAAGACGAACCAACCCATCAGGATCTTTCTCATATTTTTTTAGAATATCTTTTGAGGCAGCATTCAATTGATCGATTGCCAATCGTCCCAAATCATCATAATTCCCTTCAGAAGGAATTAATACAAACCCTTCGTTTGTGAGCTGTGCTACTACCCTGTCAGCAATCACACGTTTGTGGGGTTGTTCTAATTCTTTATTTAATAAAAGAGATACTTCTGGGTTTCGTGACATATATGTGTTTTAAGATTAAGACTGAGACTAAGATTGATAGAAAACAAAGATACTCTAAGTATAGTCTTATTTTCAATCTTATTCTTCTTTACCATCATACCAAAAACAAAACAGAGTGCCAATGACACCCTGTTTTTGAAAACTATACTTTTCTTCCAGAACGTTTTCTTTCGTTTTCTGTAAGCAATTTCTTTCTGATACGAATATTGATTGGGGTAATTTCTAAATATTCATCTTCATCAATCAACTCGAGTCCACGTTCAAGTGTCACTTCCATAGGTGGGACTAAGTTTAATGCTTCGTCAGTACCACTCGCGCGCATGTTGGTCAATTGTTTTCCTTTAATTGGGTTCACTGCCATGTCTTCACCTTTGGCAACGTTGCCAATTACCATTCCTTCGTATACTTCCACATTTGGTCCGATATACAAAACACCACGGTCTTGCAAGTTGGCAAGTGAGTATCCCAATGCTTTTCCTGGCACCATAGAAATCATCGATCCTACAGCACGTTTTTCAATATCGCCTACGTGTGGTCGGAATCCAATGGTTTGACTCGACATAATACCTTCACCACGAGTATCCATAACAAATTGACCACGGTACCCGAGTAATCCACGAGATGGAATGTGGAATATCATGCGTGATTGGCCTAATTTGTTTGACATGTTTACCATTAACCCTTTTCGTTTTCCCATTTTTTCAATCACAACACCAGAAAATGTTTCGGGCAAGTCCACGGTTACTTCTTCAAATGGTTCATGTTTTTTGCCATCAATTTCTTTAATAATAACTTGTGGTTGACTTACTTGGAGTTCAAATCCTTCACGACGCATTTGTTCAAGTAAAATAGCAATGTGGAGTTCACCACGACCATATACTTTAAATCGATCACTTTGCGTAAAGTCAACATCCAATCCCACGTTGACTTCCAATTCTTTTTCTAATCGTTCTTTAATTTGGCGGGTGGTGACAAATTTTCCTTCTTTTCCTGCAAATGGAGAATTGTTTACCACAAAATCGACAGCAATCGTTGGTTCGTCTACGGTAATAGCTGGCAATGGTTCTTGTTTTTCATTTTCACAAATAGTTTCTCCAATATCGATATCGGGAATTCCTGCAATCATCACAATGTCACCAGCAAGTGCTTCTGTCACTTCAATACGATCAAATCCTTTAAATTGTTGTAATTTGGTAATCGTGCCTTTGCGAGATTCACCCGTTGCTTTTTTTACCACAACCGTGTCACCTGCATGAAGGGTTCCTTCGTAAATACGACCAATGGCCAACCGACCGACAAAATCGTCGTATGCCAAATTAAATGG
>JAGOTR010000002.1 GCA_018061685.1 Candidatus Magasanikiibacteriota bacterium | reverse complement strand
TTTGACAAAACACCGCTGTATCAAGTGACTGATAGTAGTGGCAAAACACACACTATTGAATACAAACCATACATGAAGCCTGATGGCACCGTGGGCATTAAAGCCGATGACATGTTTGTTCTCGAGCATGGTGCAAAATCATTTGCTCCTGTTACTCCGGTTGTGCCAGAAAAAACACCTGAAATGAAATTTCCGGGAGAAGTACCTCCGAGTGGATTCAAACAAGCAAATATTGATGGCGACATGTGGAATGTGCCTGCTCGTGGTGTTGTAGACGGGAGTTATATTTCTCGCAAGCTCGACGATGGGACAGTATTGTTTCGCCGTTGGGATGAGGCGGGCGAAAAATGGATTGATGTACCAAATAGTGAACCATTTGCAAAAAGTATTGGCGCCATGCCTGGTACGGTAACGCAATCAACATTTGATTGGTTGTTTGACAAGCATGGTTTTAGTCGAGGGGACGTGGAGTCGCTTGAACGGTATGGCTACTTTGAAAAGGATGGACAGTATTTTGTGCGGGAGAAGGGTGGCAATGTTGCCATTTCAAATGGGGAACTTCAATCGCCTGTTGATAGAAGTGAGGCGGGGCTGGTATCGAGATCGATGTATGATAGTACTGAAACGGCTGAAGAAAAAATTGAAAAGCCATACGATATGCGTGCACAAATGGATGCAGAGATGCAAAAAACGAGTACGACGTTTAAGAATTTTTACAATACAGAACTATCTTCTTCACAACGGATTGATGCACTCCGTGGATTACTGCGTGAGAGTGATGGGGGATTTGTAGAATATAACGGATTGAAATATCGCCTTGGTGCCAATGATACTGTGCGATTTGAAACACCTTCTGGTGTAGCCTCTGCCATTGTTACAAAAGATAATATCAATGCATTATCAGAATTAGATACAGCATTTGCCAAGCCAGGTAATAACACAGCTGAAATTAAAGAAATTGTTGGGCGGGTACTCAGTGGAGGTACGAGTAGTCCTGTTGAAGATACACCTATTGAGCTACCACCTCGACCAGAACCTGTAGAAGTTTTGCCACAAGAACCTCCGAAGCAAGCAAGTGCTGGTGTAGAAAAAGTATCTGTTGATACGGGTGTTTCACCAGAACAAGCGGCGATATATGAAAATATAAAAAGAACAAGCGGCACAGCAATTGCTTTTGTCGAAGCAGCGACAAAAGGGGATTATAGTTACTTTTTACCAGGTGTGACTATTACCCCTGAGTTGAAATATCAAATAGATACGGCTGTGCAGGCGTTTGATGTTGGCTATAATGCAGCAGACACAGATGGCTCTACCCTTATGAAAGCAGATTTATTGCAAAAAATAGAAGGGTGGAAAAATAATGGGAAAGTTGCTGGAAGATAGAAGCGTATACAAAAAAAATCCTCCGATTGATTCGGAGGATTTTTTTATTTATTTAAAATGGCTAATTTAAGCCAAAAAATAATATATTTTGTCCAATACATTGACAAAGGGGCAAAAATATGCTATAGTATTGCGTTATTTTGAAACTAGAAGCTCTGTCTCTCTAGGGGCAAGATACACCTGATCATTACAATCCATGAGGTCCGGCTTCGCCTGAAGGCTACGCCGGATAAATTCTATTAATATAATAATTTAGGACTCTTGTCTCACTAGAGTTGAGAAGCGGTATTTCTCAATTGTATGAGACAAGAGTCCGGGCGCGTGTCGCCCTTTACACGTGGGCGCCCGGGCGCTCCACCATTAACTGAAGAAAAGCAGGCCTAGAAAACCTGCAGAAAGGAAAACGATCATGCGTAGCATCGCCATGATCCTGTGCCTGCTCTGCGGCGTCGCGAACGCCCAGAGCCCCGCCCTCCCGCTCCCCACGGCCGAGCAGCAGGCTCGGTGTGTCGCGGTCATTTCTGACCCGGCCGCCGATGCCAAGCTGAAGGGAGACTGCAAGTTGATCATGGCCCGGGTGGACGAGTCCATCAAGGGTCTGATCGCATGCGGTCTTCCCGAGGCGCCCAAGAGCACTGCGGTTTGCGCCGTGGAGTTCGATGGGTACCCGTTTTCGCTGAAAATGCGAGACGAGTGCTGCGAGGCGGCCGCCAAGGGGCAGGAGGCCTCGAACTGCAAGAAGAGCGTGCGAGCTTTGCTCGTCGCTCGGAAGCAGACCGAGGCCGCCAAGGCCAAGGGCATGGGCATCATCGCCCTGCCCCCCGCGGCCAAGCGGCCGGAAGAGTGCCTGATCGGTAGCTTCTCGGCCGCCGATCGCGAAGCATGCTGCGCTCCCATGGGGCGTGGCGCCGTCCTCTGCGGCCTGGCCGTGGAGATGTTGGAGGCCCAGGCCGCTGCGGCGGCCGAGGTCGAGTGCAAGTAAACCCTCAGTACCAGGAGTAGAGACATGAAGACCTTTTTTATGGGGGTCCTCGTGACCCTCGCCCTCCTCGGAGGGTTCACCCCCGCCCCCGCAGCGGTCACCGACCGTCTGCGGGACAGTAACATTACCGCCCTCGAGGACGAGAATTCTCGTCTCGAGGGCGTGATCGCCACCCTCAACACCCATCTCGCCGGGCTGAAGAGTTCGGCGGCGCGTCAGAGTGCCCTGACCGACCTCCTGATCAATCGCTTCGGCGAAGGGTTGGGGGGGCTCCTTTCCAAGGATCAGGTCGAGGCGCTCATCACGAGTGCCAAGACCGACTGGTCGAGCAGCCTCGGGGCGGTCGAGCTCGCGCTCACCGCCCGCATCGCCCGTAACGAAGAGGCCATCAAGGCCATCGAGGATCGCCTCAACGACCTCGAGAATTTCCAGGCCACCGCCACCGAGCGCCTCGACGACCTCGAGGCCGGGAAGCTCATGCTTCACACCACCTTCCTCGCCGGCGCCGATCTCGACGCGACCGCCTTTGGCACGCTCGAGGCTGGTGCCAGCTGGAACGCTCTTGGGGGCTTCGGCTCTCTCGGCGTTCTGGTTGGTGGCGAAGGTGATCCCAGCAACGCCTTTCTGTTCGGGTTCACCGCTCAGCTCATGAGCGGCGGTGAATTCTTTCGGGGTGGCGTGGCTGGATCGGTCGTGATCAACACGGCCGGGGAGCATGTGGAGCTTTTGCCCCAGGGTGCGCTGGAGCTGGGTTCGCCCGGCCTCCACGCCGCCCTGCGGGTCGGCTTCCCGTTCGTTGCCGCCAACAAGAAGGCGGCCGGTGAGTTTGAGCCCCTGCAAGGGGGGCTCGGGCTGGGTGGGCGCTTCTAGCACCCCCCGGCCACTCCGGCCGCAAAAAAATTGTTACCTCATGGATATTGAACCTCCCTTCCCCAGGGCAGGTTGTGCGGCCGAGTCACCCCATACTCGGCACCCAATCAGTGTGCATTTAATTCGTTAAGTGCATAGTGACAAAGGTTATTTACAAATAGTAAAAATGTGGTAGTATCTTTGTTTATACATGTATATCAATCAAGAAAGTTGCAGGGTCTCGTACTTTGCTAACTTTCCCGATTGGCATATATGTGCCGAGTTCTTTATAAACTAAGTTGTTCAATTTTTTCCTTCTTTCTAGGTGACCGATAAGTAGTTCATTGTTAAAATGAAACATTTATCGGTCATCTAAGAAATGTAACAGTTCCGCGCGTGCCGCGGACCCACGAGTGCAGCCCTCAATTTGGCTGCAGGAGGATAGATACATGAAGACCCTCATTTGCGGGCTTCTGGTGGTGGTCGGCGGCACTTTCGGGTGCCAGTGGAAGGACGATTGCGTTCGCGATGGCGTGGACGTCTGCGCCCAGGCGCACGTCCATGTCGATGGCACCATCCCCGCGCCCGACGCCACCGAGCCCGATGCCGCGGTCGATGCGGCTCCTCCCAGTGAGGACGCCGCCCTGCCCGACGCCGAGCCCGACGCGACGCCCCCCACCCCCGACATGGAGGCGCCCGACAGCGATGTCGACGCCTCCCTGCCCGACGCCACGCCCCCCGAATGCACCCGCAATGCGGAGTGCATGGACGACGACCCGTCCACCACCGACCGGTGCGTGGATGGTGCCTGCCAGAACAACCCCCGCTGCGGCGAGGGCGAAGTCTGGCGAGACGGCGAGTGCCACTGCGACGGGGTGACCACCTTTCTGCCCCCCGGGGCCGAGGAGTGTGCGCCCATCCCTGTCACCGGGGTGTGCGATGATGTCGGGTCCTACACCTGCGTCCAGTTTGGCGCAGAGGGGATCCTCGCCATTGCACAGTGCCGCGAGGACCGCCAGTGGCACCTCTTGCCCGAGCACGTCTGCGGCCTTGCGTCGCAGGGTGCGCTCGTGTGTCGGGCCGAGGCCGGTATGGGATGCCTGGATCCCACGACCAGGCAATGGCGGGGTTTCGATCCCGCCGACTGAACAACCAACAACTACTTCCCTCGTCGTTCATTGAACGCATTTGCTCACAAGGCGAACGCATTCATACGAAACGACGAGGGAGAGGAGCATATCTTCATCAAAAAATTTTCTTGGTGGAGATTAATCCCTTTAAAAAAGATCTTTACAATTTATTTGTAAAAAAAATTGTTTCACCTCTCTTCCAGCCATGTGTGTGGAGTACACTTGTACTCAGTACATCTGGCTGGAAGAAGTGAAGCCAAGTCCTTACCCCCATCAGCCAGGGGGAATCGAGAGCTACTTTCCAAGTAGACCGATATCCCTGCTGCAAGCGGGGAAGGACTTTTGTATCAACCGCGGACGCATAAGGAGTAAATATGCACCGCACCCTGACCTTTGGCGGTTTGGTCACCGCCCTCTCCCTCATCGCCCTCACCGGTTGCCAGTACGGGCAGCCCGAGGGCAACTCCAACCCCAACCCGGGCACGCAGAGCCCGGTGGGTGGCAACGCCACCCAGAACAAGCTGCGCGTCGACACCAACGTCATGGTGTATGTCAGCGGCCCCGAGATGTTCCTCGTGAACAAGAACGGGCCCACCCAGTACTGCGGCATGATCGACCAGGTGCAGCTGACCCACGAGGGCAGCTGTGTCGAGTCCCTCAACGAGCCCCTCACCCCCATGGTCGAGGTGCCCGAGTTCCAGGTGCTGGTCGAGCGGTACAGCGGCAACTACAACACGGCCACCCCCGTCGAGGGAGGGCAGGTGTATGTCGGTGTGGGTCTCGCTGCTCTGCAGCAGGCCCAGACCGTGCTGGATCCCCACATCAACGGGCACACGGCCTTCGGGCCTTGGGGCCCCTACGCGCTGATGTGGTGTGGTGTCGACGCCCTCACGGGCGTTGACTACAACGTGTCGGTTCACGCCCGCAACCCCGAGACCGGCGAGTTCATGTTCGATGAAGAGGGGGACGCGATCTACGTTCCCTACACCGACCGCTTCGGCGTCGGTCTCTTCATCGCTGACGACGGCCAGGCTTTGCTTGTGCCGTTCGCCAACGAGTGTGGGCTGTCTGCCCGTGGCCTGCGGCAGCAGTGCGAGCTGGATTTTGAGGGGGCCGAAACCCCTTCCCAGTTCGCGGTCTGCCGCGAGGTTCTCGACTGCCAGGTCAACGCCGACTGCCCCAGCGATGGCAGCGCCTGCACCACCGACAGCTGCGTCGATGGCACCTGCCAGTACGCGGCGGTCGTGTGCGAGGCCGACGCCAACCCCTGCACCGCCGCCCCGCGGTGCGACGATGAGTTCGGCTGCATGCAGCCGGCCGAGCCCATGAACGGTGCCGTGTGCAACGACGCCAACGCCTGTACCCACACCGATCGGTGTGACCAGGGCGAGTGCGAAGGCACCGCCGTCGTCTGCCAGGACGATGGCGAGATCTGCAATGGCAATGAGGTGTGCAACCCCGAGACGGGCATGTGCACCTCTGCCGGCGACCTGGCCGCCGGTGTCGTCTGCGATGACGACGATCCCTGCACCGTGGAAGACGCGTGCAACGGCGAGGGCGCTTGCGCCCCGGCCGAAGACCTGAACATGACCTGTCCCGCCGCCGTCGGCCCCTGCTGGGTTGGCTTCTGCGACCCCGAGTTCGCCGCCTGCGGTGAGCCCGAGCAGATGCCGGCTGGCACGCTCATCGACATCGATGGAGTGCCCGCGGTCTGTGACGAGGGGGGCAACCCCCAGTTCATGTTCTGCACCTTCAATGAGAATGAGAACGAAGGCGCCCTCGAAGAGAAGGGCACCTGCGGCAACATCAACAATCCTCCCGTCGAGTACGGCCTGCCGGCTCGGTTTGCCGGTGCGCACCTGATCTACGTCCGGTGCGTGCGCCTCGGCGAGTCGGACTACGGCTTGATCGACATCGATCCTGCCGTGGACATCTGCGGTCCGGCCAACGGTCCCGTGGCCTGCGCTCCCAATCGGGGGTGCTTGGCCTATGCCCCTGGCTATGGCCCGCAGCTCGACACCGACGGCGATGGCATCCTCGACGCCAACGACAACTGCCCCCGCATTTCCAATGCGGATCAGGCGGACGCCGATGGCGACGGCGTGGGCAACGTGTGTGACAACTGTGTGAACACCGCCAACCCCAACCAGGCCGACAACGACAACGACAGCGTGGGCAACGCCTGCGACACCGAAGGCAACGACGGTGACCAGTGCAACGACGACATCGACAACGATGGCGACGGGCTCACCGACTGCGCGGACCCCACCTGTGCTGCGAATGCGGCCGAGTGCGAGGTTGTGCAGTGCGTCGTCGACGCCGACTGCGCTGGTGGCCAGGCCTGCCGCGCCGGTACCTGTATCGACGCCACCGACATGAACGGTCGCACGGGCGTCAATCAGTCCGGTGCCAATGCTGGCCCCCAGGGCAACGGCAATCCCGACCGGTGGGACGACGACGGGGACTGTGTCTGCGACTTGGACGCAGCTCAGCTCGCCGGAGGCATGACCTGTCTCGGCTCCGTCAACCTCCAGTGTGCGCAGCTCCTCATCGGAGACTGCGACGACAGCGTCGGCGGCGGCGCTGGTAACTATCCTGGGGCCACGGATTGGCTCCTCGATGGTGCCGGCGGCACCGAGTTCGACAACAACTGTGACGGCCTGCGCCCGGACGGAAGCCCGCTTCCGCTCTAGGCGCCAGCCACCCCTCCTCACCCCCTGAAGCCAAGGTGAGACAGGGCTCAACATGAGCTTCTAAAAATCGGGTCTCCCTGCGGCCATCAAAAGCTCGCAGGGAGACCTTCACCAACTCTGTTCTTTCAACCTAGGGCTCGGACAAGTTTTTTCCCAAGAAAACACCGAGCCCCCCCATCATTCTCTCCATAAGTTACTTGTGAAAAGAATAATACAAAAAACCCACTTTTTAAAGTGGGTTTTTTGTTTTTACATATATTTTTATTTTCTGTTTTCCAGTACCAACACTTTCTTTTTCAACAGCATGACATCTTTCCCCAAAGCAGTATTATCTTGTTGATTCGTCTTTGCAATTTTTTCCAATGCTTTGCCTTGTTTATCTAATTTTATTTCTATCGTATCTATTTTATATTTGAGATAATCGACTTTATGATCTAATACTTGTAAATCAGTTGTCGTTGCCAAGTTTTTGATATCCTCTTTTGTTGCCATGCCAACGATATCATTTTTTGTCGCCATATCTTTAATATCCTCTTTCGATGCCCCGGTATCTTTGATATGCTGCAAAATGCCCAACATATCCTCCAACATCCCCTTTATGTTTGTCTCCTCCATAGATGTAAGAATTATTGCCAAATGTGTTGGCATAAATAAAATCGCTCATGATGTAGAGCAACGGGTAGTATAATTACCTGCCATTTTCTCGTCAAGCGTATGTCATTGCGAGAAGCCCTTCAGGGCGACGAAGCAATCTTTAATAGATAGTATTATGGTAAAACCATCTATTAAAGATTGCTTCGTCACTCCCTCGGGTCGTTCCTCGCAATGACATTTGGTGTTACCACTTTATCCGTATCTCCAATATACTTACACGACTTTTTAGTACCTCTATTGAGGTTAACATAGTGTGTATGTGTTGAGGGTCTCTATTATTCATTGATTCAAGAACTATATTATGTTTTTTTATTTGCATCGTTAACTCTTCTATTTTTAAATCTAACCTATTTTTCCACATTTCCATATCATTGGAAACTTTTACGTCTAATAATTTTACATCATTTTGAGTTGCTCCGTATTTGTTAAATTCTTCCTTGGTAAGCATGAGATTTTTTTCATCTATATTCTGATTTTCTTCTTTATCCAAAACGTCCTCTGCTCCTTTTACGGTAGTGGTTCCCTCCATATGTATTGTCATTATGTGCCAATAAAGTGTGGCACGTAAATAAAAAAAACACTAGCGTTTTGCTAGTATATGATAGCAAAATTATTTCGTCAAGAACAGAAAATAGAGCTAATTCTAGCCCAAAAACCCCTTCGGAAGATACTCATATTTCGATGCAAATAATGCCCCCCACCAACTCCATGTGAGCCACATAATTGGCGTATGATGCAGCATATTATCTGAAATACTTATAACCAGAAACACCCCAATCCACGCCGCCAAAAATAACACATCATTTTTTTCTTTTTGTTTATGCCAAATAATGTGCATCACACGAGAAAACAAGAAAAGCAAAAATAGTATATAGAGTCCTAATCCCACTAATCCAATTTCTAACCCAAGCCTCAAATAGTCATTATGCGCTTCTGCACTATCATCAAACAAGTGGGTGGCATTGCGTGAATTTTCCCACACCAGCGGAAACGTGCCATAGCCATATCCAAGCAACGGTCGTGCAGTAATGAGGGGAATGGTTTCTTGAAATAATTCTTGACGCCATAACAGCGAATCAGCATCTTCATTTCGAGAGGTAATGCGTGATACTACTTGAATACTCTCAAGAGAATAATCCGTTATATATTCAATAAATGCATTGATAGGGAAGAGTAATACATATCCCGCCATGCCGCCTACCAACACAAACCCGAGGAGCCGTCGGAATTGGAGTGCCCCCATAATAAGCAAAAATACTACACACCCCACCCACGCCGCTCGCGTATACGTTTGTAAGAGCAGAAAAAAAAGTACCCCATAACCAACGTATGTGAGCGTTGGGTGTTCAACAAACAACGCTTCTTTTTTCACACTCGCATAATGAAAATAAATCATGATGAGAGAAAGAATGAAAAAGGCAAAAATATTTGGGTGGGCAAATGTACCAAAAATACGACCACGAATATCAAACGTCGTAATACCCGCTTGAAAAAATACCTGGAAGAGGCCAAGTAACAGGGGAATAACAGCCGCCGCAAGTGTGGCTATGGCTAATTCTTGAAACGTAAATTTTTTCTTTTGTATACTTACAAACCCAAGCAAAAAACACACAAACACAGAAACAAATTTCATGGTTTCTATAAGTGTTGAAACAGGGGAGACACTCCAAAAAAAGCTTACCGCCATACACAGTGCCACAAGGCTCCCCAAGATACTGCCAGGTATTTCTTTGAGGCTTTGTGCGTGTTGGAGCAACATATACACGGCCCATACTAAAAATAACCCCGTCAGTGCCGCATTCATATTAATGTCAATATTCTGCAACTGTACTACATGCACATCTCGCCAAATATCCAAAATGGGCCGAGCAATCAAAAAGGCAAACAGTAATTTTTCTTGCAAAAACACATGCCCTACGACCAAGAGTGCTATGCCAATCAAGAGTACATCAATACCAAAAAAAGGGTTGAGTATAACCCCAATCGTAATAATTGAAAGAAATGTGATGAGTGGTTTATGTACAGACATAGTTGATTCTAGCAACAAATGCAAATTTGATTTATACTATAGGCAAGTATATCAGTTTTCTTTGGTCTAACAAAATACCGTGTGTATGAATATTGTACAAGCGCATAAATATTTTTGGCATCGAGATGGCGCATCGAACTATGCCTTGTTTTTGTCGGAAGAATTACAAAAAAAAGGGCATACCGTAATTCCGTTTTCCATGCATCACCCTAGTGCCCTCCCAAGCCCGTATAGCCCGTATTTTGTTTCAGAAATGGATATTAGTGATCCGCAAAAAGTGTCGTTCAGAAAAAAAATTCAATCCGTTGGACGTATGTTATATTCGCTTGAAGCCAAGCGGAATATGGAACGCTTACTCTCTGAACACCAGGTCGATGTGGTGCATTTGCACAATATTTATCATCATATTTCACCGTCTATTTTGCCTGTGATAAAAAAAAGAAACATACCCATTATCATGACGCTCCATGATTACAAACTTATTTCTCCCAATTACACCATGTTTCATCATGGGGAAATTCATGAAGAGGATGCTGTGGGCTGGTATGGCACCTGCGTGAAAAATAAATGCATGAAAGATAGTCGCATCCAAAGCCGTGTTGTTCGTGCTGAAATGATATTTCATCACAAAATCATGAAATATTATGAACGATATGTCGATCAATTTATTGCGCCAAGTCAATTTATTCTCGATATCTGTGTGAAACATGGGTGGAATAAAAATAGGTTTATTCATATTCCACACCCAATCGATACCACTCACGTTACTCCACCCACCAAAAAAGACGGAGGGTTCGTGGCCTATGTGGGAAGACTCTCTGAAGAAAAGGGACTTCATGTACTATTAGATGCAGCAAAAAAAACACCCGATATTTCGTATAAAATAGTGGGGACGGGGCCTGAGTTATTAGGGATTACGAAACGCATTCATACGGAAAAAATATCTAATGTCCGTTGTACCGGTTTTCAAACAGGGGAGTCCTTACAAAAGTTACTCGAGGAGGCCCGTCTTTTTGTGGTACCATCTCTTTGGTATGAAAATTACCCATTAAGTATTTTAGAACCAAAAGCATTAGGAAAAATTGTTATAGGGTCGCGTATTGGGGGTATTCCAGAATTATTACCAAAAGAATTATTAGTCAAGCCAAACGACGCAAAAAGCCTTGCACAGGCGATAGAAACATGGTATTATGCACCATTACAAATAAGAAAAAAAATGAGTAGTACACTCAGAAAACAAGTCGAAGTGAACAATGATGTAGAAACGCATATTCGTAGAATTGAAGAATCATATAATAATATGCAGATATGCGGATAGTTTTGATGATTAGATTATTGAATAAATAGATTATTCGTATTTTAATACTAATAATCGATTGATCTAATAATCAACCACATCCGTAAATCTGCATTATCCGCATATCTGCATACTCCCCAATATGTCACTCGCATACAAAATTTCCTCGTGGAATAGAAAAAGAAAATGGCAACGATTTGTTGATGTGTTTCCTATTACTCCAGAATGGCGCATTTTGGATGTAGGTTTTAATGCGGTAGAGTACAGTGATACTGATAATTTTTTAGAAAAAAATTATCCGTATCCAAAACAAATTACAGCACTCGGCATTGATGACCCAAAAGACTTCCAAAAAAAATACCCGCAGGTAAAGGCTATCCAATATGATGGAAATATATTTCCATTTTCCGATACATATTTTGATGTCTGTTGGTCAAATGCCGTGATTGAACATGTGGGAAATTTTCAAAAACAAATTGATTTTTTGCGAGAAATAAAAAGAACGTCTCGCCATGCGTATATCACAACTCCAAACAAATTGTTCCCAATCGAAGTGCATACACGAGTTCCTCTTCTTCATTTTTTCCCCAAATCAGTATTTGATGCCTTTTTACGATTGATAAAAAAAGAATGGGCAACTGGTTCGTACATGTCATTGTTGTCAAAAAAAGAATTAGAGCTGGCCCTGAAAAAAGCGGGAATAGAGAATTTTTATATCTATCAGAATAAATTATTTGGTTTTACACTTGATTTTGTTGTTGTTTGGTGAGGACTGAAGAATAAGATTTTTTTTGTCAGTCGGCTGATGCCTCCTTTCGCCTGCCTACCGGACAGGCAGGCTTGGAGTGACAAGATAAGTATATGATGAATAAAAACAAACAAAAAATCATTTTCAAAAAATACCCCCTCGTGACACGCACGAAGTTTTTTTGTCTATCACTCATATTCTCAATCTTAGTCTCAGTCTTTTATTCTCCCATAGTTTTTGCCGCACCTCCTACCAATCACGTCTTCCCAAAGACGGCTAATTATTTTTTGCACTGGTCACTCAGTGAAGTGCAAGCCCGAGAACTCGCTAAGTGGGATGTGGTGGTGTTAGATATGGAAGTGCAAGAAAGAAGTGCGACTCTTTTACGAAGAATGCGTGAGTGGAACCCAAACATCACCCTTTTAGCGTATATTACGCCGCAAGAAATTGTGCAAAACCCAGGTAGCTCCGATAGTGCGTTACGAAGAAAATTAGGAGCAAAAATTTTTCCTGAATGGTATGTGTATGATACAACAGGCAATAAAACAACATTTTGGCCAGGAACCTATATTTTGAATGTGAGTATTGACTCTCCACGGGTGAATAATAAACAATTCTCCGACGTGATGGCAGAATTTGTTGCTCAAGATATTTTAGGAACAGGCCTTTGGGATGGGGTATTTTATGATAACGCATGGGATGATGTTCGGTATTTTGCCGGCGAGAATGCTGATTTAAATAGAGATGGCGTAAAAGAAAAAAATTTACAAGCGTCTTGGCAAGCGGGGACTGAAGCCTTGTACAGTAAAACACGACAACTCACACGAAATAGATTTATTATTGTCGCCAATGGTGATAGCCGTGCATATCGAGATCAGGTAAATGGAAAAATGCTTGAAAATTTTTCCGAAGAAAATTGGCAACGGTTTATGGATACCTATGCCTATAATCAAAATACACCTCATCAGCCACAAATACAGATTGTTAATAGTAATACAGATAATGGAGCACACGCACAGTCAAACTATCAACGGATGCGGTTTGCACTTGGGAGTACTCTTTTAGAAGATGGATATTTTTCTTACGATTTTGGTGACACTAACCATGGGCAACTCTGGTGGTACGACGAATACAACGCTCATCTTGGTGATCCAATCACGAGTGCCGTATCTTTGCAAGGAAACACGACGTACAAACCCGATGTGTGGCAACGTCAATTTGAAAACGGTATTGCTGTCGTCAATAGTTCTGATAAAAGTACTCTTGTTTCATTAGGGGGTGATTATGAATCATTGCGTGGTACTCAAGATACGAGTGTGAATAATGGTTCTATCGTGTCCGAAGTATCACTGGCGCCAAAAGATGGTCGTATATTACTGAAAACGTTTTCAACCCTCCAAAATACCATGTTTACCAATGGTGCTTTTGCCCGATTTTTTCGTCCAAATGGTGACAGAGTGCGAAACGGTTTTTTTGTGTTTGAAGATGCGTATAAAGGAAAAGATACCATTATTCATACGGATTTAAATTTTGATAAAAAAGATGATTTGCTTGTGGTGTCAGGTGGCAAAATACAAGCATGGCGAGACGACACACAACCCTTTTTTCGTGTGTATCCGTATACCGCAAATTATCGCGGAGAATTGAATATAACTATTGCCGATTTAGATAATGATACGTGGAAAGAAGTGATTGTTGCCCCAGGCAGTGGGAGTAATTTACCAATTAAAATATATCAACTCAATGGCGATGTGATTAAAACAGATTGGAAGCCCCTCGGGCCACTGCATGCACATGGGTATCATGTTGCGGTTGGACGGTTTGGTCAGGGCGACATTCCTCGTCTTATCGTGAGTAGTGATACTGGGGGGTCTTCATTGGTACGCATATTTGATTTATCACTCAAACAACTTACCGAATGGTATGCGTTTGATACATCATTTCGAGGTGGGGTGAGTATCGCCGCTGGGGACGTCGATGGAAATGGTGAAGATGAAATTGTTGTTTCCCCCGCATCGGGGGCAAAACCATGGATTAAAACCATGACACTTATGGGACAAGAAGTATTTCCTCAATTTTTAGCCTACAGCGCACTAGGTACCCCTGGGATTCATGTAGAGGTCACAGACGTTGATTTTGATGGAAAAGACGATATTGTGGGGTTGAGTGAGGGAATCTAATAACAATTAACTACTAACTAGTAACAATTAACTTGATGATCCTTTGGTGAACGATTTAATTTAAAAAGTTACTAGTTAATTGTTAATCGTTAATTGTTAAATTTTGCTAATTTAAGCCATTTTTTGTTACTAAAAAGCCTTGACAAGAGTGGTAAAATATGCTATACTGAGCCGTTATTTATATATGGCCTACTACCGTATGCATATTGCCATGATTGGACAAAAAGGAATGCCCGCTATCCATGGTGGGGTGGAACAGCATGTTGATGGATTATCAAGACGCTTGGTTCAGCATGGTGTACAGGTGACTGTGTATGCAAGAAAATGGTATGCACAGGATATGGTGACCGATATTGAGGGTGTACATATTCAGTATGTCCCAACCATTCATACTAAGCATTTGGATGCGATTGTGCATACATTGTTTGCCACCATTCATGCCATTCGATCACAAGTAGACATTATTCATTACCACGGTGTTGGTCCGTCACTCTTGTCATGGATTCCTCGTGTATTTGCGTCACATATTCGTATTATCACCACGTTTCACTCAATTGATAGAAAACATCAAAAGTGGAATGGTATTGCACGCCTCATGTTACGATTTGGTGAATGGACTGCATGTCAATTTGCACATAAAACAATTGCCGTATCTCGCACCATTCAACAATACGCAAGGGACGTGTATGATGCACATGCAGAGTATATTCCGAATGCGGTTGCACTTCGTCCAAAAACAGCGGAAACCAATCGTATTCGTGCATGGAGTTTGACTCCACAAAAGTATGTCCTTATGGTGAGTCGATTGATTCCTCATAAAGGGGCACATTATTTGATTGACGCATGGAAGCGTATACAAGAAAAAAATCCAAAGCTTTTGGCTGGAATGAAATTAGTGATTGTGGGTGATGGATACTACACCGATACGTATGTTGAGGCACTACATGCACAGGCCGAAGATATGCCAGATGTGGTGTTTATGGGATTTCAGTCAGGAGAAACGTTACATCAACTCTATAGTCATGCTCGATTTGCCGTTCACCCATCTGATAACGAAGGGTTACCTATTGTGGTGTTAGAAGCCATGAGTTATGGATTGCCTGTATTGGTTTCTGATATTTTGGAACATCGTGACTTGATTACAGATACTGCGTATCAATTTACTGCTGGCTCGATTGATGACTTGGCTAAAAAAATGAGTGATCTTATTGAGACTGATGTCCGCATATTGGCTACCGTTGGTGAAGAACATAAGCACACTATTGAAAAAGAATACGAATGGAATAAGATTGTTGCGAGTTTAGTTCACGTGTACACAGAAGAACAAGCAAAGAAAAATGAATATATTTTTGCCACGAGATAACCCTTCCCTTCGATTCGCTCCCTGCCTGGCGGCAGGCGCTCACTCAGGGTAAACCAACCCTATTGATGCGGAATTCTGAATTAAAAAAGCACTCATATGAGTGCTTTTTTATTGAGAGAAAAGTATTACGGAGTAACCACAACTCCTTGTTGTTTCGCTTGAGCGTCGTTAGGGAGTGATGCATCAATAGGTGCATGTGTTTTTTGTAGAGTTTCTCCTATTCGAGGGTCTTTTGCCGACAAACGAATGTTTTGAAGAAGAACTGGGGTAGTACCGATTTGTGATTGTTGTGGGGTGAGTGACAGCTCCATATATAGCCCCACGCTGGTGTGTGGAGGAATGCTGGGGGCTTGCCACAGAATACCTCGTGTTTCTGGGGTATATACTACATCTCTTCCATAACTCACACTCGTTCGGGTTGTCCACACTACATGTGCTGGGAGTGTCGCTTGTACTTGTACATCAGTGACTTCGCTTGATGTATTGTGTACCTCGATAATAGCCATATATTTTGTTTCTTTTCCCACAACGGGTGGAAGAGGGCCTCGGCCGAGTTGGTCACCTTCGTCGGTGTAATAGCGTGCTGTTGCATTGATTCTCATATGTGTTCCAATGGTCAGGGCTGGGCTTTGTTCAGCTTGAGTTTGAAACAGGGCGTTCGGAACACTTGGTACTGTGGCTTGTATTTGGGGGGTAAGTGAAAGTGTTATGTCTGTTCCTTGTGGAGCCGAACGGATGGGAATAAGAATATCAATTGTTGCGTGTTGGCCTGGGGCGAGTGTTTTGAAACTCGCATGATGATTCGAATCAATCCGGAGTGTGTCTTTGGTATAGGTTCCTTTATTATTTTTGGCAAGTGTTGCTGTATCGACAGTGTCTTTTGGGATAGGCAAGACAAGGGTTATGTTTGAAAGGGGAGTATCACCCGTATTGGTAATATCAACAATCAGCGTTTGTGTGGTGCCTGGGAGTGCTGTTGTTACTTGATTTTCCCAAAGACTGGTGATGTTTGCTTGTGGGTGGGCAACCTGAATATTTTTTTCTACGGTTTTTTGTTGGATTCGGGTGCCATTCACGCCAATTTCTGGGGTGAGTGAAAGGGTATATAGGGGAATGGTTTGAGTTAATTTTGAGGTAATTGTTCCCGAGAGTTCGGCAGTTTCTTTTGGGGCTAATTCTGTAATGCTCCATATATCGGCTTTCAGTGTACCTGTATCCGTTTTTTCTCCGTCCATACGAAAAGACGTGTCTTTTGGAAGTGGTAAAGAAATATCTTTGAGTGTTTGTTCACCCGTATTCGTGAGGATTATTTGGAATGGACTTTTTCCAAAGCCAAGTATTGATTCAGACACGCTAATGTCGGTGGTAAGGGTTGATCCACGAAGAATCGTATGCGATTCTCGGGCAACTATCTCTTGTTGTTCGCGTCCAAGTTGTGTGTAAGAAAAGACTGCTCCAATACTGTTATGCGTATCTGGTACATCATAAAACCATCCAAATATGGTGAACGATACAACACCACCTGGGTGAATATTTGGAAATGTAAGAGTATTTTCGCCAGTATATGCACCTAATTCACTTTCTACTTTGTCGGTAACAAACCCGTTTGGCAGGCGGAGGGTCATAACCGGGTTTGTGAGGGTAACATCACTATTATTTTGGGCCGTAATAGTATGGCTGGTATACTCACCACTTTCTATTCGGTCTTGAGGCGATGTAATAGACACAAACACGAGGTCTCTGACTGTTGGGTCATATGTATACCATGCGTATGAACTAATACTTAAAAAAATAATAGATGCCAAAAGCATCATGTCGAAGAAAAATAGTTTTTTTGCATGTCGAAATGTGAGGTGATATTTATTTTTATAATGCATTTCTGCCGCATGAAGTGGCGAAATTAAAAATGCTAAAAACCACCGGTGTGGTGCATGGAATAAGTGATGTTTGGTAAGATGCGTTTCGACGAATTTCATAGTATGGGTAGTATACTTTTTTTATTGGGTTTCGTCTATAAAAAAACCTTAATTCTTCACCTTAATTCTCAATCCTTACTTCTTTGAAAAAATAAATAAAGAAGTAAGGATTGAGAATTAAAAAGTGAGAATTAAGGTTTTAAATAAACAGAGGCTTCACTTCTTTTGGTTCGGTTGCTTCTGGTTGTTGGGGAGGTTTGGGTGCAAATGGGTTTGAGACCGGTGAACCACTCGGTGGGGGATTTTGTTTGGTATCTGTGTGTTGGCTAGCATCTTCTGCTTTCGCCACACTTCGTTTGCTGGGTGAATACAGGGTGTTTCGTATTTTCCATTTATCCACATACTGCCCAATGCCATTTTCATTTGATTTATTGCGAACTGTTGTTTTTGCTTGTGACCACTGCACAAGGCTTTCAAAATTGATTTTATATCGGCCACCTACCACCACATATACAATTTCTTGCATTTTAATAGCACGTCGAATGGTTTGCTGACTCACGCCAAAAAGTCGAGCCGCTTCTGAAATAGACACTCGAATAATCTCTTTTTTTGGTTCATTTTCTCTAGAAACAGCCGTATCGATCTTTTGGGTATCGATAGGTGGTATTATTGCCATATTTGTATAGAGTAGTTTATACAAAAAGATACTAGCAGACTTAGGGTAATATGTCAAGTTTGTATAGGGTAGTGTATACAATTTTGTATAGTCTGTTTTGGGAGTATGCAGATATGCGGATAATGCAGATTTACGGATGGTTTTGGTGATTGGATTATTGGGTGATATAAATTATTGGTATTTTTTAATACAAATAATCTATTTATCCAATAGTCAACAGTATCCGTAAATCTGCATATTTTTGGATATTCCCCAATTGATCTTTTCCCATTCCTATGCTATACTCCTACCTGTATATTTTTGCCTTAATTGAGCACATTTTAAGGTTTTCGTTAACTAGTAACTTGTACCAATTAACAGTTAACTGTTAATTGGTACAAGTTAACAGTCAACGCCAGTGTAACATTTTATCTTCTATTGCGTCTTCTATTATGAAAGGTATAAAAACCCTTCACAATACACTCAAAGAAAAGCACATTCTTTACACCATTCTTTCCAAAAAAGACCCAGAAGCCTATGGAAAGCTCTATGATTTGTATATTGAAAAAATATACCGATTCATTCTATTTAAGGTAAATAATAGAGAAGAGGCAGAAGATTTGACGAGCGATGTTTTTTTAAAAGTTTGGAATTACTTATTAGATGAAAAAGGAAAAGAAGTAACAAGTGTGAGTGGATTATTTTACTCTGTTGCGAGAAATGTTGTCGTAGATTTTTATCGCCAACGAGCAAAAAAACCAACATATTCGCTTGATCAAGTATTAGAGCTTGCAAGCGATGATGGGCGTGAAAAAGAAAAAAAAGAAGTTACGCAAGATATTACCGCATTGTTAAAATCACTTGAATCGCTCAAACAAGATTATCAAGAAATAATACTCCTAAGATATATTGATGAATTGTCTGTAAAAGAAATTGCGAGTATTGTTGGGAAGAGTAGTACCAATGTCCGAGTGTTGTTGCATCGAGCGATAAAAAAGTTACAAGAAATTCATGAAAAAAAAATATAGATTTGTTATGACCCGTGTGTATAAAACACAACTCAATACATTAAAAAAGCACGAAAGCCTTTGCCCTCGCGCTGATTGGGTTGCTCAAAATAAAAAGCAATTGTTTGCTCAAATTGAGGGAACGGTTTCAAAAGAATATGCAGAAAAGCAGGGGATAGGTGATATTGTTCATATTGTTCATACACTTTTTATTCCAAAAAAGTTTGCGGGAGCGTTTCGTTCTTTATTGGTCGTTGTGTTCAGTGTGAGTATGGCTATGGGTGGTTGGCTTGTGACCGTGAGTGCCTCTTCTGCCAGTCTTCCAACAGACGCTATTCGATATGGCGTAAAATTAGCCACAGAAAAAACACAAGTAATCGTGGCTGCCGCTACGGGAAACACAACGTCTGAAGCAGAATTAAACCTTGCTTTCGCAACAAGACGTTCAGAAGAATTAAAAGAAATGGCACCCGAATCAGAATATGTAGAAAAAACTGCAGATAGATTAACAGAATCCATTGTGTCTGCTGGGAAAAATTTACAAGATATTAAAGAAAATAATCCAGAAAATTTGGCAAATGTAGCCAAACAAATTACCGAAAAAACAACCGATATTTCAAATAATTTAAAAACCATTGCTGTTTCTGACGAAAAAAAAACAGAAGTAAATAATGCGAAGAAAGCTGTTCATGATGCAGGAATTGAGGCAATTCAAGCCTTGGTAACTACTGAAAAAACAGAAGAAGTAAAACAAATAGTAGAAAAGAAAATTGGCGAAATACTTTCTGATGCCGAAGATGTCAAAGTAATTGCAACCGGTGTCAAATTAGAAGTTGAAACTGCTGCAAGTAATGCATTGCTTGGAACCACGACTATTGCACTCACGGGTTCTTCTACACTAGTATTGCCCATTCCGGTAAGTAGCACTGTTGGATCGGTCTCTCTTACTACAACCTCTACGCCTACTGTTTCTTTAGAAAAAACTGTCCAACAGGTAGGTGAATCAATTCAAAAAGGAGATGTCTTTGTACAAGAGGTGAAAAACTTGTTAGAGGGAAACAATGTGGAAGGTGCTATTGAAAAGGCAAAAATACTCAATACATTAACAACAGAAACACAAAATGTATTGGTGGATGTAGCAAAAACGATTCAGTCAACAAAAGATTTAATTGTTGATCCTATAAAAACACCAAGTACCAATAGCAGTACAACCATACAAACAAGTAGTATTGACGTAAATAATTAATCCTTATAGGTACATTGATTCTCTTTATCAATAGCTTGAGAGAAACAATGTACCTATAAGTGGTACAAGAGTCGTGTATTTACAAATAAGCAGACTCCCTGGTACTGTATGGCATGGCTTTCACATATAGATATATATGTGAGGCTAGTGCCATACGGTATGGCGTTTTTCCGTAAAACAGAAAAATGCAGGGGACGTTTCCTTGTATCTGTAGTAATACAGAAAAAAGGAAACACCCTCCAAGATATTTTCTTGGAGGTACGATTCAGTCATACAAGGTCGATTCCGATTATATCGGAAGATTGAATCTTTTGTTTCACAAACTTATGCGGAGATCATGTGCGTTTCTTACGAAACAATATTCATCGACGCTCTCGTATAGGTGATATTATTTATTATGACAGACGTATTAAGAATGAGTAAAAAAGCGTTTACATGGTCTGTTGTTCTCGTGACAATCCTTTGGAGTGTTGGCGTTACTGCCCTCGTCCCTATGGTTGCACAAGCAGCTACCTGTCCTACATTGGAACCAGGTGACTTGTTTAAAGTACCTGGCAACAGTGCTGTGTACTTGTTGAACAGCAACATGGAACGTATGTACTTCCCAACTGGTGAAGTATACAAAACATGGTACAAAGATTTCTCTGGTGTAGTTGAAATCTCAAATACTTGTGTTGACAGCTATCCAGCACCAAGTGTTGCTCCATACGGAGTTAACTACCGCCCTGGATCACGTTTGGTGAAAGTAGAAATTTCTCCAAGTGTGTACGTTGTTGAACCAAACAACAGAATTTCAAAAATCGGAAGTGAAGAAGTTGCTCGCGCCCTCTATGGTGCTGCTTGGGCTTCTCTCGTTCGAGACATCCCAGATGTATACTGGCCAAACTACGTAGGACGTGGTGCTGAAATCACTGAAGCTATCCCACACAACGGACAATTGGTTCGTGTAGAAGGTAGTGAAAACATCTACGTAATTAAAGACGGACAAGCTCACATGGTTGAAGCAAGTCAAGCTGCTTCTGTTGCTGCTGTCACCCTTGGTGGCGTTGCAAAGACAGACGTTCGCGTGATTTCTCAAGCTGTGTTCAACCGTGTTTCTATGGGCGCTGGTACTGTAACTGAAGGAACTTTGTATGCTGATCCTACACAAGGTGCAGGTGGCGCAGGTTCTCCAGCTCCAGGACAACCAGGAACCCCAGTAAGTGAAGGTTCACTTCGCGTGAGTTTGAGTGGTGATACACCTGTTGCAGGAAATCTTGCAAAAGGTGCTAACGCTAACATGCTCGCATTGAACTTACAAGCTGGTCCATCAACCGTTAAAGTAACCAAACTTACTTTGACTCAAGTTGGACTTTCAAACAGTACTGATGTTGAAAACATGAAAATCGTAGATGCTGCTGGATTGGTATATGGCAACACCGTTTCTGCGTTAAACGCAAACGATACTGCTGTATTTACCTTCCCACAACCTCTCGAAGTTCCTGCTAACAGTGTGAAAACTGTATACCTCCGTGTTGGAGTTCCAGCTTCTGGATCAACAACTGGAAACAGTATCCAATTTTCTTTGAAGAGTGGTGCTGACGTAGTTACCGCTTCAAACGCAACTATTAGTGGTTCTTTCCCATTCACAAGTAGTGCCTTTGGCATTATTGGTGCGACCGTTGGAACTGCTGTTGTTGCACAAGATGGAACAACTTCAGACGCAACACCAGATTCAGGAGACACCGATGTTATTTTGAACAAATTCAAAGTAACTGCTGGTGCTACTGAAGACATTCTCATTGAATCTTTGACCTTCAAAGAAGCTGGTACAGCATCTGTATCAGACTACAACAATGTTGAATTGTGGGATGCTTCTAAAGGAGTTTCTCTTGGTCAAGCTTCATTCAACGCTGAAGGAAAAGTTCACTTTAGTGGACTCAACATCATCGTTCCTGAAGGAAAAACACAACGCTTTGTTGTGCGAACCGACGTAGTGAGTGGCGCAGGATTAACCATGAACGTTGACTTGGTTGAAGGATCAAGTGACGTACTCATGGCTGTTCGTGGTCAAAAACTTGGTTTCTACCTTACCCCAACTGTGTCAAACTCTTGGAATGGTAAAGGATCAAGTGACCAAACCATTAACAGTGGATCACTTATCATCACTCGTTCAGCTGCTACCCCAGCTGCAGGAAACATCTCTTCTGGAGATGACGTCCGTTTAGCTGCTTTCCGTTTTGAAGCAAAAGGTGAACCTATTTTGGTTACAGCTGTAACTGTAAGTAGTACTTTGACCACAATGTTTCGTTCAGAAGTAACCAACATGGTATTGAAAGATGCCGAAGGTAACATCGTTGCCGGACCATTGAATGGTAGTGATGCTGCATCAGCAGGTGCTGAAACAGCAGCATTCTCTGATTCATTCACTGTTCCACTTGGACAACATGATTACTTCTTTGAAGCAACCATCTCTGATGCTGTATCTTCAAACGATGCTGTATTATCAGCTATCTATGAAGCTGCTGCTGTAACAGCAAAAGGATTTAATACTGGTGACAGTGTTACCCCAACTGGTTCATTCTCAGTACAAGGAAACACCTTGGTTGTGAATGCTGCTACGTTGACTGCTGTTACCTTGACTACTCCAGCTGCACGAAGTGTTGCTCCTGGTGTACAAGATCTTATCTGGATGACGGGTGCTTTGCGCGCTAACAATTCAGGTGAAGATGTTATGGTTGAAACCATCGTTCTTGAAGCCACTTTAGGTGACGCAGGAGACGATGCTAACCGTCTTGATAACTTCGAGATTTGGGCAGACTTGACCGCTGCTTCTTCAGCACGTGGTGATGCATTTGAAACTCGCGTTTCAGATACACAACAATTCGTTGATTCTGCTGCTGGTGACGAAACTCTCTCATTTACTTTGACATCACAAATTCGTGTGCCAAAGAATGGTGAAGTTCGTGTTGCCGTTATCGGTGACTTAGCTTCTGGCGCAACTGCTGGAGACACCTTTGCTGTGAGTTTTGATACCGATGCAGGTGATGTATCTGGTACTGGCTTTAACAGTGGTGCTACTGCAAGTGCTACTCCAACTGGAGCTGGTCAAGTATTTACTGTTGCTGCAAATGGAACCTTAACGGTTGCTGTTGAAGCAAGTTACCCATCTACCACACCAAAATTGGCATATAGCCAACAATCAGGTGTGGTGCTTGCAGAATTTAACCTTGCTGCAAACAATGTAGAAATTCTTGATCTTGATTCATTCAAGATTACTGACGTAGGTAGTGACTTAGCTGTTGAAACCTATTGGTTCTACGTTGGAAATACCTTATTAGGTAGTGTTGCTGGTGGTGGGACAGCCGAAATTTTCTTGGTTGACAACCAGCAACTCGTCCCAGCAAATGATGATATCGTTGTTACCATAAAAGGTACTATGGCTGACGTTGACGGAACTACCGTAACAGACGGTATGTACGTTCGCCCAACCATTGCTGCTGCTGGTGACATTGATACCACCGGTAAAGCATCTGGTGCAGCTGTTGATAATACCCATACCGTTCGTGGTCCAAGTACCACCGTATATGGGGTATACCCAGTTGTTACGGTTCCAGCCGGATGGGACAACACAAACAGTGGAAACATTGGTGCTGGTAGTACCGCTGTTGGTCGCATGGTTGTGACTGCTGTTGGTGACCAAGACCTTACCTTCTTCTCTGCTGATAGTAATCAGTTGAAAGTGTTCTTCAACACAAATGTTCAAGGAACTTCAACTTCAAAGAACTTCATCTTGAAGAATGTAAACACCGGAGAAACACTTGATACTGTCAGTCAATCAAGTTCAAGTACTTCAGCCACATTTGACTTTAGTGCAAACTCATTGACCATTCCAGCAGGACAAAGTGTTACTTTGGAAGTACTCGTTGACTTAAGCCAATTCGATGCATCTGGAGAAAGTATCCAAATGTACCTCGATGATGGTACTGTCACGAATATCGAGTTTGGGGTGGCCGGTACCGGTTCATTCTCTCACGCTGATATTATCTTCCGTGGTGATCTCTACTTCAAAGGATTCTCAAGAGCCTAATCGCTTTGACAGAACTCTCTTTGTAAGAGAAACGCAAAACCCCCTCTTTAGGGGGTTTTGTTTTTTTTTAAAGGGTGATATACTCTTTATACCTATTCTTCTTGTTTTTAAGAATTTTTTTATGTTAAGTACACCACAAAGTAAAGCCAAAAAAATAGGATTTGTCATTGGTATTATTTTTTTGGTTATTATTGGGTTGGCATTTTTGTTTCAAAAAAAACAGTCTGGACAAGACACATTGAACAAACGTATTCCTACTTTTACTGATGAACAATTAGCAGAAGTTGATACCAGTTCATGGAGTGTGTTTACACACCCTGATTTTGCGTATACATTTCGTATTCCTACCAATTTGTTGGTTGCTCGCACTTTTTCGCCGTTCGACGGAGATGATTCTCTGCTAGTGTCCGGGCAAAAAAAACAGACATTGGCAATAAGCAAGGGGGATATGTATCACATATACTTGTTTCCAGAAGGTGGGTATTTGCGAAGTGATATGATAAATAAATCACAGCCAATTCAATCTTCACCAATTGTTTTTTTGGGAAAAAATGCGGTGCAAGAAGTATATGATGAAGAAAATATGATCATTCGGTTTACAGATTATCATAATTTTCGTATACAAGTATATGTAAAAAAAGAACATAAAGAATTGTGGAAAGAGGTTCAAAAAATATTCTCACTTATGAATATAGACGATACGGCGTTCAGTACTACTGATATGCTACCGTCAACCACTCCCAAAGAAGATGTAACTCAATAAATTTTGATTTTCTTTCATTTGTTTGTATGAATAATCGGTTAGTCTTGGCCGCAAAATGGATTATTATTGCTACATTTTTTGTTCCATTATTGGTGCTTCCCGCGCAGTTTATTTTTCCATTTATTGTCCCAAAAATAATAGCTTTTCGTATTTTAAGTATTATTCTTTTGGGATTGTTTTTTCTTTTATTTGCAATTGATAAACACGCGTATACACCAAAACGGTCACTTATTCATGGAGCTGTGTTACTTTTTTTGGTGACTCAAGCTGTGTCTACCTTTGTAGGAATTGATTGGTATAGAAGTTTTTGGGACAATCATGAACGCATGCTGGGGTTATTTACCATAGTGCATTATGGCATGTATTATCTTGTTGCTTCGCTTGTGATTCGTACGTTTGATGAGTGGAAAGTGTTGCTCCGGTGGTTTTTGTTTGCTGGGGGCATTGTTATGTTTATTGGATTTTTGCAATCCTATAGTAATCCAAATTTATTACTCAACGGAGGAGCAAATCGTGTGAGTAGTACGCTTGGGAATGCTATTTATTATAGTGCCTACGGCATGTTTTTGTTTTTTGTTGGTCTCATGCTGTCGTTTAAAGAAACGACTTCGTTTTGGAGATGGTATGCCATTGTGGGGGCACTGTTAGGTTTTGGGGGCGTGTTTTGGGGCGGAACACGGGGTACGTTTTTGGGTTTAGTTGCTGGTATTGGGGTGCTCGCATTACTCTATATTTTTTCTTTAAAATCTTTGCCAGACTATAGAAAAATACGCATGGCATGTATGGGACTTTTGGCAACGGGTGTGCTGTGTGTTGCGTTATTTTTTGTATTTCGACAGACACCGTTTGTTCGTGAACTTCCTGCGATTGGACGTTTGACTGAAATAACGGTTGAATCACTCGAATCAAATACTCGTGTTATGGCGTGGAAAGTTGCCATCGATATTTGGAAAGGCGCTCCGTTTTTTGGCATCGGGCCAAATAATTATTTTTATGGATTTAATACGTTGTATAATCCAGAATTTTTGCGACATGGCTGGGGTGAAACATGGTTTGATAATGCCCACAGTGTGGTCATGAATACGCTTTCAACAGGAGGAGCATTTGGATTGTTGGCGTACATGGGGTTGTTTTTGGGTGCAATTATTGTATTGTTTCAATCGTATTCGCGAGGGAGTATTGATATGCATGTAAGAAATATTGGAACGGCATTTTTAATTGCACATTTTGTTCACAACATTTTTGTATTTGAAAATCCGACATCCTATCTATATTTCTTTTTCTTTTTGGCCATGATTGCTAGTCTTGCGGCTCAGTCAAAAAGTGTCATCCCAAAAGGAAAAAATCTTTCATGGGGATATATGGTATTTGTGAGTGTGTGTGTGGTGATTGTTGTCTTTATTACCAATATCAATCCTGCACGTGCCAATATGGTCGCTCTTGAAACTATTTATGCGATCACAAGAGGAACGGGGGCTATTGCGGCATATGAAAAAACTGGAGCAATTCCAACCCCACATATTGATGATGTTCGAAATGATGTTGCAAAAACAATTCGAGAATCAATACAAGGGTATGTTGATGCGGGGAGAGAATCTGAGGCAAAAGAATTATTTCTTCTTGCCTATACGGAGCTCGAAAAAAATTTGAGTATTCACCCATTTGATATTCGAGTTCATTTACAGCGAGCAGGGATGGCGCAAGTGGGTGCACAATTAACACTTGATCCTGCGTATGTGTTGGAAGCAAAAACATTGTTAGAACAGGCAATAGAATTGTCACCAAAAAGACAACAACTCTATTATCAGTTAGCAACCGTGTATATGCAAATGGGCGATATGCAAAAAGCAGAAGAGTTGTATAAAACAACCATTGAATTTGATCCTGTTATCTCTGAAGGGTGGTGGCGGCTTGCGTTGTTGTATGAAGATGCGGGATTGCATGAACAAGCTGTGCAGACTATTCAACAGGCACGTACAGAAGGGGTGGTGTTTTCTGAATCAGGGAGACAAATAGTGGAAATTATTTTGAATCCCGTGAAAGAAACGAATTCAAAAAATTAATTGAATTTTTTAGGTAGGTTTTGATTGTATGAGTTTCCCACGAAAGATCAATCGAACAGAAGAAAACAGTGAAGTACTCGCTTACTATAATCAGCAAAAGCAGTTTCTTTCGTATGAGGGGAAAGGGTTGTGTATTTGTGAAAAAAAAATATTTGAAAAATATCTTTCTTCAAATCATACTATTCTTGATATAGGGTGCTATGTCGGGCGTGTATCCTTTGTTCTCTGTCGCCAGGTATCAAATGTCACGGGGATTGATGTCTCTGACGAGTCTATTAAGGAAGCGCAGCGTATACAAGAAAAAAATGGTATTCAAAATACAACATTTCTCTGTGCTTCTGCTACCAATATTCCTTTTTCCAATAGCACATTTGATGCTGTTCTTTTTCCCTATAATACCCTTGAATGCATTCCTGGGACTGAACAAAGAAAAAAATCTCTCGAAGAAGCACTGCGAGTGATGAAACAAGATGGTAATGTTCTCTTTAGTATTCATAATAAATTTTTTTGGAAGTACGCTATCCTTATTATGGTTTATGATGGTATCCGTCTCATTTCAAGAATTCACATACGCGTGGGAATATTTGTTGTTCGATGTTTGAGGTATTGGTTTCCTTTCATTTCAGAAACAATTTTAATTTCAGAAAGGGGATCATTGATAGAAAAAAAAGAGAATATGAAGACGGAGTTCCCTGTATTTTTTTATAGTAAACGTGGCATACAAAAACTATTGAAGCATGTTGGGTTTACCTTGATAGAAATTATTCCCATTCAAGATCATAATCCCTATAGTGAAGAAGGGTTAGCGGCTGATATTCTAGAAAAGAAGAGTCTTTGGCAAATACCTGGCTACTATGTCATCGCACAATAATATATTTTAATTTTGTTATATGATTCCCGTTGCACAACCCCATATTGGACAAAAAGAAAAAGATTATGTTATCGAGGCCGTTGAAAGTGGCTGGGTATCTTCGGCTGGGGCATTTATTGGTCGATTTGAACAAGGCTTGTCAGAGTACCTTGATGTACCGTATGTGACAACTACGTCAAACGGTACCACTGCATTGCATTTGGCATTACTTGGGCTTGGTATTCGCCCAGGTGACGAGGTTATTATTCCTGCCACCTCGTTTATTGCAACAATGAACGCTATTTTGTATGTGGGTGCAACACCTGTATTTGTGGATATTGAACTTGAGTCATGGGGCATTGATCCTAAAAAAATTGAAGAAAAAATTACAACTAAAACAAAAGCAATTATTGCTGTGCATTTATATGGCTACTCATGTGCTATTGAAGCCGTAAAAAGCATTGCCGACCGTCACCAGATTTTTTTGATAGAAGATAATGCTGAAAGTTTGGGTGCCACAGCAAGTGGCAAAAAATTGGGAACAGTTGGAGATGTTGGTACGTATAGTTTTTTTGGAAATAAAATTATTACCACGGGCGAAGGTGGGGCAATATCAACAAGACACAAAGAGGTGCTCGAAAAAATGATTACCTATAAAAACCATGGGAGACTCCAAGGCTCTCATTTTGATCATGAAGTAATTGGATATAATTATAGAATGACTAATCTTCAAGCTGCTTTGGGTGTGGCACAATTGGAACAAATTGATGAGTTTATTGCACAAAGAAAGCATGTTGAAGATGTCTATCAACACGCACTCGGTGAATTTGTTTTTCCTCAAAAAGAAGTACCAAATACATCGCATGTGAATTGGTTTTATTCTTTTCGACTTCCACATCATGTGTCTGTTGAAACAATTATGCAAGGCTTGAAGCAAGAGGGGATTGATACGCGTCGTTTATTTCCACCCATGAATAGTATGCCGTATTTATCTGAAACGTATCGATCGGAACAGTATCCAAATGCACAAGAGTTGTTTAAAACGGGAATGAGCTTACCTACCTATGTGGGGTTAGAAGAAAAAGATTTAGAACATATTTGTACGGTATTTCGGTCATTGATGGTATAACGTCTCTTTATGAAAAAAAAAATACTAGCCTTTACTCCAATTTTTTACCCCCACATGGGTGGTGCAGAACGGACTGTCTATGAACTCTATAGTCGGTTAGTTCGAGATCATGGGTATGAAGTCGCACTTGTCACTATCAATACGGATCACGCTCCTTCATATGAAATGATTGATGGTATCCATGTGTATAGAATAGGTAAAAATTATACAAATAAATTGGTAAAAATAGCTGTATTGCAAGTACTCTTTTTTTGGATATACGTTCAAAAATTTTCTTTTCGTGGATGGCGAGTATTACATGTTCATTATGCATTTCATTTATCTCTCTCTGCATTATTTTTTCGTTATATACTCCAGAAAAAACTTATCGTTTCTGAGTATCATTTTGGTACGGGTGCAGACATTAGTTCAGAAAAAGAAAATCCTTCACTCGTCAATACCATATGTGGTATGGTATATCGCGCTGCGGCACTGGTTCTTACCATCAGTCAAGACAATAAACGCTTTATCCACACAGTATCTAAAAAAGATATATCAGTCGAAGTTATTAAGCAGGGGACGGATCATATATTTTTTTCGCCGAAATATTTTAATGCACAAAAAAAACAAGAGCTTCTCTATGGGAAAGAATATTTGTTGGTAACAACATCTCGCATTAGCACGAGAAAAAATATTGAAGATATGATTCGGGTTGTTCGTATTGTGAAAGATCGTGGAATTTCAGTTCGACTCATGATAAATGGAAAAGTAGATCGGGGCAATGAAACATATTTTGCGGAATTAAAGGGATTGATACATGAGTTAGCGCTAGATGATGCGGTGGTATTTAATGGTTTTGTGTCTGACGAAGATATGAGAGTGCTCTATGCATGTTCTGACCTCTTTTTACTCACATCAAAATATGAGGGATTTGGCATTGCCAATGTAGAAGCCTTAGCGTCGGGGACTCCTGTGGTAACATACGATACAGGAGCCGCACACGATTTTATTAGGGATTATGATAATGGTGTGGTCACTGCCAACAACGATCCCATACGTATGGCCGATATTGTTGAAAAGATATTGAAAGACGGTGAACTTTTGCCCCATATGCGGCATGCTGCGAGAGCCTGTGTAGAAAAAGAACTCAATTGGGCTACATATGCAAAAGAAAATAATATTCATATTACACCACTTTTTAATTGAATCTGACCTATGAGAAAAAAAGCATTTATTACCGGTATTACCGGACAAGATGGATCATACTTGGCAGAGTTTTTATTAGATAAGGGCTATGACGTGCACGGTATTGTTCGAAGAAACAGTACCTTATTTCGTTCTCGCATTGATCATATTCATGAAGCCGAAGAATCGAAAAAGAGTCGATTATTTTTGCATTATGGTGACATGACCGATGGAACTAATTTAGCGCGATTATTAAACAGTATTGAACCAGATGAAGTGTATAACTTGGCCGCACAAAGCCATGTACGCATTAGTTTTGATATGCCGGTCTACACTGTCGACACCGATGCGCTGGGTACTATTCGATTGCTTGAAGTACTCCGTGATGCCAAATTTAAAACAAAATTTTATCAAGCATCAAGTAGTGAAATGTATGGAAAAGTACAACAGGTGCCACAAAGTGAAACAACGCCATTTTATCCACGGAGTCCATACGCCTGTGCCAAAGTATATTCACATTTTCAAACGATTAATTATCGTGAAAGTTATGGCATGTTTGCCTGCTCCGGTATTTTATTTAACCATGAGTCCCCTCGAAGAGGTGAAAACTTTGTGACACGAAAAATCACAAAAGGCGTAGCCGAAATAAAAGCAGGACTTCGCGATAGTATTGTGCTTGGAAATTTGGATGCAAAACGTGACTGGGGGTATGCAAAAGAATATGTAGAAGCCATGTGGCTTATGTTGCAGCAAAAAACACCAGACGATTACGTGATTGCAACAGGTGAAACGCATTCAGTACAAGAGTTTGTTGAGGCTGCATTTGACTATGTGGGAATTAAAAATTCAAAAAAATATATTGGATTTGATGAACGTTTTTTACGTCCTGCTGAAGTAGATGAATTGGTGGGGGATGCCAGTAAGGCAAAAAAACAATTGGGCTGGGAACCAAAAGTAAAATTTCATGATTTAGTGCAGATTATGATGGATGCTGATTTGGAAAATGTTTTGAAACAATAATATTTTTATGTCGGTCGAGATATCCACGACAATACGATGTACGATTCATGATGTAACTACTAAACTTGTGCATTCTTTGCGCCATATTTATGATATGCAAGATGCAAAATATCCAACACTTCATCCTGATTTTTTATGTGCGTATGCTGATTTTGTGAAAAAAAATGGTGCTTCATTTCATATGGCTTTGTTTTGGCGTGGACAATCACTTATTGGGTATGTGCCATTTGAAATGAAAAATATTTTTATTTTGAAACGTCTTGTGGTTTCACTCCCAATTCAAATGCAGAGCCATGAGTCCTATATTGATTTGCTTGAATTATTTATTCAAACCTCATCAAATTGGCGGACACGGATTGTGTTTCGCACACATCCACGTGATATATTTCAAACAGTATCTACCGACTTACTTATAAAAAAACATGCAATTATTGTACCATTCGTGACCCATATTGTAGAGAATGCTGACCGTTTGGGGAAAACAACCCGACAAGTGTTACAAAAAATAGAAAAAAAATATACGGTTAATACGACATTCAATCGTGAATTATTTGATACCTATTTTTCAGCTTGTTTTGTTGAAAGTAGAAAAAGAAAAACTGTTCACGAAGGAAATGCAGAACGTGAATATTATTTTACTTTTTATTCTTCTTTGATTCATTCAGGCCTAGGCATGTTGGTCACTATTCAAAATAAAGAGGGTCAAATAGTAAGTGGATATTTTGTTGTTAAGGATGCTGGAATTTGTATTCATTTGCATGGTGCAACGAGCAATGAAGGGGTTCGTAATCATGCTGGTTATGCTAACTGTAAAGCACTTATTGATTGGTGTGTGGAGCATGGATATATATTTGATTTGTTTGGTGCATTTAAAAATATGCGTGCAGACGTGTATGGTGATAATACGTATTCTTTTAAAAGAAAATGGGGGAAAGAGATTTCTATACCACAGTATATTCTTGAACCTGGATATCTTCGTATGATAGAAAAAGTAGTTGTTCCGTTGTTTGTTGGGTATAAAAAATTATTTCGTTATTTACGTCGTATATGAAGCTCGTGGTTTTTTATGACATACCATATTATGAGTCAGATGGTTCTTCCTATCTCCAGTTCGGCTATAGTGGTTATTTTAATCAAATGGTAGAATTGGCAAAAGAATTTGATGAGTTAATTATTTATGCCCCTTGTATAGCTACTCCAATCGTGATTGAGCCAAGTGAAAAAATTATTCATGAGTACATCCATTTTCGACCCTTACGAAAAGGAATACATGTGTCAAAAAAAGATTTTTTTCTTTCGTTTTTTTTGTATAAAAAAAGAATCAAAGAAATTATTGATACACACAAGGATGATGCTATTTTTTTAGCCTATGTTCCCGGATCTTTTGTGGGAATTTTGGCTGCATATATATTAAAAAAAATGTCCGTTCGATATTTTTTGCGCGTGACGGCATATCTGGGTGGAGAGTTTCGTGTGCGGAATACTATTTTTTTAAAAAATATACTAGTCAGCATAGTACAACCGTTTCTTGATAGAGGAATGATGTGGCTCTTACGCGGGGCTCTTGTATTTTATTCTGGAAAAGTATTGTATGGTGCGTATCCAGGGCATTATTCTGTGATATCTGCCAGCTTTAATAAAGATATTATTGTGAGACGTATGGATGCTTGTACTCATCCGCAAGTACATATATTGTATGTTGGTGTGTTGGATGAAAGAAAAGGTATTATCTATTTAATTGAGGCTGTAAAAAAAATGAGAGATACGTCCATAGACGCCCGGCTTACTATTGTTGGTGGGGGATGGGGTAAGTCAAGTGAAGAAAATGTCCGAACGTTGGTAAATCAATATGCATTGAATGATTTTGTGCACTTTGCTGGGTGGATTCCTTTTGGTGATGCTTTATTTGAATCTTATAAGAAAGCAGATATATTTATTTTTCCAACACTATATGACATTCAAGGAAAAGTGACCCTAGAAGCTATGGCATTTGGTGTTCCTGTCATTGCTTCTGATGTGGGTGGAGTGTCTTCTGTTGTAATACATGAACACAATGGATTATTAGTTCAGCCAAAAAGTCCTGAGGCCATATATGATGCGGCTCTTCGATATATAAAAGACGATACACTGCGTCTCACGTGTATTCAAAATGGATATATAATGGCAGAAGCGTGTACCATTGAAACACAAGTAGATTTTATGTTTAAAAAAATACAAGATTGCTTTACTGTAGATTCTGATTTATGAAATACTCACATATTATTTTTATTGCTAATTCAGACGTGGGTGTTAGGCATACTATTGGATCACGCGTTTGGCCAATTGTTCAAGAAGTAGAACAGAGGGGGTATACGTATACTGTATTTTGTCGAGATTATGATTCGGACGTGTATCCTTTTTTTGTTGTACGAGTAGTTCCCTTTGGGCGAGTGATTATGAGGATATTGAGTGCTCTGCCTATGCTGATTCATTCACGGTTACGAACTGAGAGAATAAAAAATAGACTCTTTGAATTTTTTCTTATTAAAAAATTAAAAAAAATAAATCTTTCTGATGTTCAGATTATTCATTCATGGGATTTTTTGCCGCATGTGTATGCGTTTATCGCTACAACCCATCCTCATATTCAGATTATACAAGATGTGCCTATGGCACTTCATGTTTCATTGAAACAGGATTACTGTGGAAAAAAAATTTCTTCTGTCAGTATTCCTTCATATATAAAAGAATCATTTTCTTATATACATACATTTATTGCCCCGTCACAGTTTGTCGAACATTCTTTGATATCTATTGGGATAGACAAAAAAAATGTAACAGTTATTCCGTTTGGCGTTGATATCGATATATTTAGACCGATTGAGAAAAAAAATAATCAACTATTTAAGGTTGTTTTTGTAGGTGCTATCAACATGCGAAAGGGAATTCCTTATTTAATTGATGCTTGGAGACAATTAAATTTGGATAATGCAGAACTGCACGTATATGGACGTGTATATAGAGAAATGCTCCCGTTTGTTCATAATGCAGAACAAGATCATATATATATACATGGGTTTGTAGACATTGTTGATGTATTACCGTATCATGATATATATGTATTTCCTTCGCTTCTTGAAGGATCTGCAAAATCAGTATACGAGGCACTGGCTTGTGGGCTTCCTGTGATTACCACTCCCAATGCAGGGAGTATTGTTACCAATGCTCATGATGGGTATATTATTGATGTTCAAAACGTAAAAATGATAAAAGAAAAAATATTGTTTTTTTACAGGCATCCCGAAAAAGTAAAAGAGTTTGGTGTGGCGGCACGACGGACTGCAGAAGCCTATACCTGGCAAAATTATGCAAAAAAGGTTGTTGCCGAGTATAATAATTGTTTATAATTTTGTACGTATGAGTAATATTCGGATAACAAAAGAAGATTTTTCTTCACAGATGTTTACTGATAGATTTTCCTATCTTCAAAAGATGTATAAAAAAGGAAACATTCTTGATATTGGGAATGTTGGCGGTGTTTTTGGTGAGGGTAAATCTGATTCCTTCCATTTACATTTTGTAGAATATACAGGTGAAGAGAGTACGGTGTATGGATTTGATCTATTTCCTGCACCCGTGGAGCATGAGCATCTGTATACACATCAAAAACAGGGGAATATAGAGCATGGTTTGCCGTATGAAGATAATTTTTTTGATACCGTTTATATGGGAGAAGTATTAGAACATCTCCCGAATACGGGAATTTCTTTACAAGAGGTAAAGCGAGTATTAAAAGATGATGGTGTATTTATTTTGGATGTCCCCAATGCATATAGTTTATATAGAATTATTCGATATGCATTCAAGCGGTATGAAGATTTGGGTGACCCAACACATCTTGTTTTTTTTACGCCGGCATCTCTTCGTGCTAGCCTTGGTTTGGCTGGATTTGAAATTATTGATCTCAATACGCGTCTTTCAAAAAAGATGATGCCGGCGAAAATTTTTCGAGGATTAGGAGGGCATATATTGTGTGTCGCAAAAAAAAATGACTGAATAATTATATGAAAGTATTGTATCTTACTACTGTTCGAGTTGGAAATAAGGGGGCACAAAGTTTACAGGTACAACATATGTGCAATGCTTTTTATCATAGATTAAAAAAAGATTTTCTTTTAGTATCCGCACATAGGACACATATATGTACGCTGAACACTCCATATCCGTCAAAATTTCTTTCAATCCCTCTTTGGTTGCCTCGTATTTTTCAGTATGTTGCCTTGCTGGTATTATCATTCGGGTGTGTAAAAAGATTTAAGCCAGATGTGATATATAGTCGAGATATTGGTGTTGTTTTGGTGTATGGCTTTTTGGGCTACCGTACGGTGTATGAAGCCCATAAACATATGACAACTGTATTAGGAAATATGTGCCTCTTTTTTTTAAGAAAAAAGAGTCGTATTGTTACCAATTGTGATGCATTAAAACAATTATTTATATCGCGGTATCATATACCAAATACACATATTGTTGCCGCACATAACGGAATTGACCCAAAATGGATAGGTGGTGTAGAAGAAAAAGAAAAAATAAGAAAAAAATATTTTGATATTTCAAATCCAGATCAAAAAATAATTATATACAGTGGAAGTGGTCAAAAGGGAAAAGGAGTGGACGTTGTTATTGCATTCGCGCGTGCACTCCCTGAGTATAGATTTTTTTTATTTCATCACGAAGGCATGTATGATGCGATAACTATGCCGCAGAATATTTCTTTTTTAGGTGAGCATACACATGCTGAGGTAATGAGTTTTATTAAAGCTGCTGATGTCCTCTTGTTACCTAATACTGCAGCTTCTTTGGAATATTCTCTGTACACATCGCCATTAAAAATGTTTGAATATATGGTGAGTGGTGTGCCTATTGTGGCATCACGTATTGGGTCAATTATTGAAGTATTGAATGAAAGAAATGCATATTTATTTGATCCAAATGATATTGCAGAAGGTATTTTTCATATACGTACTATTTGTCAAAATTCTATTGTGGCAGCTCAAAAATCACAGCAAGCATTAACCGATGTTCGTCAATATACTTGGGATACTCGTGTACAAGCTATATTAACCTTTTTACAATAATTTCATATGTGTGGCATTATTGGTGGTATATCACCTCAATTAACAAAAGAGATACTTGAACCCATGGTACACGCACTGAGGCATCGGGGGCCTGATGGGGCTGATTTTTTTGTTGATACACACAGTCACGTGGCATTTGGCCATACACGGTTATCTATTATTGATGTTTCATCGCGAGGAAGTCAACCCATGACCATTTTGCACAACAATAAAACATACACAATTACGTTTAATGGCGAAGTATATAACTATCGAGAATTAAAAAAACAATTACAAAATTTGGGTCATATTTTTTTGAATGATACTGATACTGAAGTTGTTTTGCATGCCTATGCCGAGTGGGGAAAAGAGAGTTTTCAAAAGTGCATTGGTATGTTTGCCTATGCTATTTGGGATCATGAAAAAAAAGAGATGATTTTAGTTCGCGATCGTTTTGGTGTGAAACCACTGTATTATTATCATGCAAATAAATTATTTTTGTTTGCTTCAGAGATAAAAGCCATATTAGCGTCTGGAATGTATGCTAAAGAATTAGACCGTGAAGCACTTCAACTATATTTGCAGCTAGGCTATACTCCTGGTCAATTTTCTATATATAGACATATTTTAAAGCTTGAACCTGGAACATATTTGACCGTGAGTGAAGATGGTGCCCTTAATATACAGCCATATTGGCGGCCAAATATTTCAATAAAACAAACATCAAATACATCAATAGAATCGTTACATACTCTTCTGAAAAGGTCTTTTCAATATAGAACGGTAGCTGATGTTGATATAGGTGTTTTTCTTAGTGGCGGAATAGATTCGTCACTTGTTACGGCCGTGTTAGCGCGTGATCAAAAACAAAAATTGCAAACATTTACCATCGGTTTTTCAGAACGTGAATACGATGAAGCTCCGTATGCAAAAAAAATAGCCAATGCACTTCAAACAGATCATCATGAGTTGTATGTTACAGATAGTGATGTATATGGTGTTATTAAACAATTACCCAATTTTTTTGACGAGCCTTTTGCTGACCCCTCAGCTATTCCTACGTATTTATTAGCAAAATATACTAGGCAGTATGTGAAGGTTGCTTTATCGGGTGATGGGGGAGATGAGTTATTTGCTGGATATACCAAATATCAAGCTATCGATGCTTTGCTTCATTCTCGTATCAATCGATGGGGTGTTCGGCTTTTGACTTTGTTCCCGATCTCCTTTGTGGCCAACGTATATAGACAGTGTATCAAACGCACGAGTATAAGTGCCTATAGTAATATTGAAAGAAAAATATATAAGTTGAAACGTATAAGCGGACACCGAACACTCAAGGATATGTTTTTAGCAAGTACTACTTTTTTTCATACAAAAGAAATCAATCAGTTGCTACTTGATCCTTCTGATCATAATGTGTTATCCGATATATTTGTTGTTTCTGAAAAAAATTCTATTCAACAAATGCAACTATGGGATATACAGCAATACTTACCTAATGATATTTTAGTCAAAAGTGATAGAATGAGTATGGCACACGGTGTGGAAGCTCGCGAGCCTTTTTTGGATGAATCAATTCTTCAATTCGTTTCACAGATACCATATCCAAAAATAAAAAAACAAGTCGGAACGAAGCAACTTCTCAAAAATATCTTGGGCGACTATGTATCACCATCTTTATTTGAAAGAAAAAAAAGTGGGTTTGTTCCACCGCTTTATCATTGGCTTAGATCTTCTTGGGGAGATGAATTACGTGAAAAATATCTTTCAGATACATTTATTGAAAAACAAAATATATTTTCACTTTCGTTTATTCAACAATTACGAAATGAAGTAACAAGTAAAAATGTTGAACAACTGTGGATTATTTTGGTATTTCAAATGTGGTATGAAAAATGGATGATTGAGGATGCTTCGTGAATACATTTTTATTTCATGATTGTCTCAAACACTCTGTCCCACATTATTTTTGCTTCTTTTTTATGCACGGCTGCTTGCGTACGTAACACGTGTTGCATGGCTCGAGATTTATCGTCGTGTATCAACATGTTGAGTGACGCTTCGACTTGTGTAAGAGTATATTGTTTCATGTTAAGAAGATATTCTGTGGCATTGTAGGCACGGAACAATTCTTCATATTTATGACTCCAGCTTGTGCCAAGAGTGGGAACACCCGATGAAAGCGCACTGATACTGGCATGATAGCGTGAGCTAATAATGCCTTTGGCATTACCAATAATTCCTTTTATTACTTGAGGATCATCGTGATGAATAATGTGTTCGGAAGAAATAGTGGGAAAGAGTTCTCGTATAAAGGCTGTATCAGATTTTTTTTGATGTGCCAATAAAAAGTATGGCTGGTTTATTTTATTTAAATAAGCAACGACTGCAATTAAAAATTTTTTGTATGTTTCTGCAGTTTTTTTGTCTGTTTCTGATATCATTTTTACGTTGGGAATAATACCAATCTTTTTTTCTATTTCTAATGTTGGTGGAGGAGGAGTCCCTTCAAGCAATACAGTAAAATCTGGAAATATATGAATATGTGTTTTTTTACCAACAATGCTGGTGATGTAGTTGTATGACTCCCTATCACGACAAAAGAATAAATCAACATTGGCGACTAATTTTGGTACATATTTTTTTACGTTTTCTTTTTCAAATGGCCCACATGCTTGTGGAAGTATGATAACTTTTTTATGTTGTGTACGGCACTGGCTTGCATACCGAGCCATATCTTTGATATTTTTTTCTCCCCATTGATCGCCATAGGCAAAACCTGATGCGTCAAAAATAGCTGTTACTTCTTTTTGTGCTATAAGACCATAGGATTGTCGAAGGACTCGGGGGATCGTCCCTCCCATCCACCCCCCCCATTGAATACCAAATTTTCTTTTGGAAATTTTGTGATATATACCAAGCCGAGCTTTTTTTTCGTAGTCTCTCGTGGGTTCCATCACTATTTTGGCTGGTATATTTCTTTTCTCTATTTCTTTTACAATAGAAAGAATCATTAATTCTGAACCTTTATTGACAAATTCAGCACCTTTTATTTCTATCACCATATACAAAAAATAACTAAATATTATATGTCCTTGCTTGTGCAATGCCTCGTTTGGCAGAGTAAAGTACTGCGCCTTCCGGATCAGCATAGCCCAAGGCCATAAGGAGGGTAGGGCGTTTCCAGGGCGCTAATTTGAGAATGAGTTGCAACTCTCTTTCTTTTTCTTCAATATCCGGCCAATTCAGCGGACACGTCGATAATCCGAGGGTTTCAAGTGCATACATAAAGGCCATACTTTGAAGACCTGTATTAATATATATATTATGACGGTCTCGTTCCGAGGGGTAAGAATCTAAATTTCCTATGACCACCACTATCACCGGTATATTTTCGGCAAACCCCGGTGTGCCAAGTGGAATGGTTGCAATTTTTTTTACCAGTACCGGATCATCAATAATAAGAAATGAAATAGGTGATCTATTGCAATCACTCGGGGATAGTTCTGCAATAGACAATGCCTGGTCAATTTTTTCTCTTTCAACTGGCTTTTGTAAAAACCATCGGATTGAACGGCGTTGTTTTGCAAGATTTTGTAAGTCTTGAAATTGTACCGTATTACATAAATTGTCTTTTCTTTTATACGGAAGTTTTTTTTGAGATGATTCATTTTTTACAATCTGCGGAAGACTATAAAAAATATTTTTACACCCATCAATAATAGGATCAGATGTGTCAACAATACTAAAATAATGACTTAGTACATCGTATGCCCAAAGAAGTTGTTCTGTGTGTATGGACTCATTTGTGTGTGTATATTGCTTGAGTGTTATTTCGTATGATGCAATCGTTTCTTTGAGATATGTTGTCGCAAACACAGGGCGTCTATCTGGCATGGCAATTCCTTTTTCAATTCTATGAATGTTGCGTACAAGTGTATATTGATTTATCCCGCTTTCGGTGTTCGTATGCTTCAGTATTCCATTGAGTACCGCTTGTTGTTCTCGATTAAATTCACCAAAAAATACATAATAGAGTTTACTCAAAAAAGTATATTTTGCACAAAACGGAAGAATATTTTGTGACCGTATGTGTTTCATTGCTCTGACCAGTGATGTCGTGATATGTAATATATATATTTTTTTTAGTACTTGTTTTATTGTGTGTTTGGATATATACATACAGAAAATATGGGTATCAAATTATGATTCGCTATGTTTAGTGAGATATAACAAGTATCCCAGACGAATTACTTGGATAATAATTTTTCCACAAATGATTCCTAAAATACCATACGGAATAGAACAAAATAACAACACAATTGTGATGATGGGAATCACTGTTCGAAGGTAATAGAGTTTTTTTATTTGTTTTTTTGCCTCTAAAAAAGTGGCAGGAATAATACTTATATATGTTAATAGTATAATTGCGTATATTTGTGAAAGAACTATCGCCGCACTATATCCAGGGAATATGGTGTGAAATATATATGGGGTACTTATCATATAGATAATAACGATAGGGACAATACAGATACCCAAAAGAATCATGTGACGGTATTTGTTTTTTTGTATATCCGTATTTTTTTTTGTGGTTAATTTGGGTAATAGTGCTGTATTAATATTTACTAAAAAAGACGATATGTATTCTACCGGGGCGATAGCAAAACTATATATGGCCAATTCAGCGGCACTGAAATAGTGAAAGATAATAATTTTATCAATATGTTTGCCAATGGTCGGAAGAATATTCATGGCTGACAGGTGCTTCCCATAGGTAATACTTTCTGTATCAGACACACTTTGTCTTATATCTTCCGTAAATCTTTTTTTTACATATGAATACGAAAAAAATCGAAAAGCTGCAGTAAACAAAAAATAACTCAAAATAACTACGTTGATATTGTGTGTGACATACAAAATACTGAGAAGAAATAGCATTTGTCCTACAATGCCGATTGTGGTAAGCATTGTTGATAATTGAAACTTTTTTTTGCCAATTAAATAATCATCAAAGGAAGAAAATGGTGACAATACCAACAGAATTGGGGTGAGTGCAAGATAGATCGACGCAATCGATATGTTTTGTTGAATATAATAAAATCCAGACAATGCCAAACATAGAATTGCCCCGATACTTCCCCAGTATAGCCGTGTTTTTATAATAGAAACAATAGTTTTATCGTTTCCTTGTGCTACTGTTTGCTGGAGTGCCGTACTCATGCCAGGTAATGAAGTAAGAATTAATATGCTTACTGCCGCTAGTATATATCGAAACAAACCATATTCATCAGGAGTGAGTACATTGGCAAGTGCAATGGTAAGTAAAAAGCTTGTTATAGAAATAACAAGTTGTTTTAGGGTTAACCAAAAGCCACTTTTTGCGAGATAGTGTATATCTATTTTCAGATACTGTTTGATTTGGTTTCGTATGTACGTATATATTTTTTTCATACGGTATAAAAAAACGAGATCACTTGATAGGTGAGTGTGCTTCGTATAGGTGAATGTATTGTTCACCTGTATGTTCCATGGAAAATTTTTTCGATTCGATCAGTGCTTTTTGAGATAATTCTTTTCTGTATGCTTTATTTTGAATAATATTGAGCGTTTTTTCTTGAAACTGTGTGCTATTGTTAAATACAAATAATTCTCCGGCATGAGATACGATGTCATGGTTTCCTTGCACATCACTTGCAAGTATTGGAAGTCCCGCGGTCATCGCTTCTAAGAGTGTTATCGACATGCCTTCATATCGTGAGGGAAGTACAAACATATCAAATGCGGAGAGGAATTGATATGCATCCACGAGGCTATTGGTAAATAAAACACAATGAGTTAATTGTTTCGATGCAACAAGCTTTTGAAGTTTATTTTTTTGTGGACCATCGCCGATAATAATGCATCGGATATTGGGTATTTGATTGTGTAGTTCGATCATTTGCTCTATTAAAAATTCATAATTTTTTTGATATGCCAGCCGCCCGATAGAGCCAATAATAAATGTGTTACGTACATCTTGATTGAGCATATCACTCAATTTTTTTCGTGCGATATCTTGTGGCAGTATATCGCTTTTTGATATATTGACTGCATTTGCAATCACATGGGCATTTTTTGCAATTTTTATTCTTTTTGCAAATTGGAGGTTTTCTTCACTCACATATACTTGTTCATCAACAAACCGTAATAAAAAAAGAAAAAATAAGCGATACGTTATTCTTTTTATTTTTGATGATGTATATAAAGGATCGAGAAGCGAAAGGCCTCGAAAAGTAAAAATAATTTTTGGTTTTTGTTTGGATAAGGAAGCACCTATTGCCGCAAAGAGTGTATTGGTGCTATTGAGATGGAGAATATCTACTTTGTTATTGGTACAGTATTTTTTTATTTCGAAAATAAATAAAATATTTTTTAATATATTTTGTGTTCGTATAAGATGTTTGGGATGAAAATAAGGAATATTTTCTTGGTTTGCTTTTTCAATTAAAAAATCGCCTTTGCCAAATCCAAGCGTCACTGAGTAGGCTTGCTGTTTGAGGTATCGAGCAAGATTGATGACCGACATTTGGGCACCTCCTATTTCTCCTTTGGTAATCAATAGGAGAATATTTTTTTTTGTGGAAGTAGGTGGCATAGTATATTCGTATGAATATACTGCCATATATATTGGATTTTTGCAACCATTTTTTTGCTTATTTAAGGCAAAGATATTGCTTTCATATACAAAAGCACTTCATGTATATGAAGTGCTTTTGAATTGGCTCGACTGGGGAAATGCAGTCGAGCAAAATTTTGGAGGGGTATTTCGCCTGCGTGCGAAATACCCCTGTTTGGTGGGTTATTCGATTTGCCGAGGTTCCTGTACGCAGCGGAACCCATGCACAATAGCGGCACGATTTTGTGCCTCGCAAAGGAATGAGTGTTCGTTTTCACGAATACACTCCCCCTGCCCAGACACCCAAGAGCACGCCGTTGCAACGTGCCCATTTTGTGCACCGCAAGGGCCATCGGCTGTCCATTCGCGTGCGTTGCCAACAGTGTCGCAGATGCCCTCTGGGGTATTCCCCAGCGGACGACTGCACACAGGTGCTGTCGTGTTGGCCCCGCATCCAGGTGTGTTGGCTGCTGCGCCTTCGTTGAAGATTACTTGGTTGCAATCCACAGCACCCTCATTTCCCCAGGGGCGGCGGCGTTCCAAGTGTTCTCCAAACGTGATTTGGTTCATCTCTGCCAATGTTACAAGGCGTCCGCCTTGCTCTTGGCAGAATGCGTTTGCGTGTGTCCAAGAAACGCAGTTGATTGGGTGGTTTGCCCGATCAGGTGCACCACCGTTGCACTGGGAGTTTTGTTCATGCTGAGTGGCGGGTGCTGCACAATTTGCACACGCCTCATATTCTGCTACCGTGACCTCTGTGGTTTTGACACAAAGGTTGAGGTATGGAATCAGGGTGTAGCCTTCCTCACAAGGCTCGCACACCCGATTTTCATCGACTGTACCGTCACAGTCATCATCAATTTGGTTGCATGTTTCTTGCTCGGGGTTGGTCAGCTGCACGCAGATGAGCTCCCCCTGACGGCATGATGTGCCGCCATCTGCACACGCTCCCATTTGACCTGCAACGTGGCAAGCACGTCCACCGCCAGGGTTTCCCTCGTCGATGGTGCCATTGCAGTTGTTGTCAAAACCGTCACAAACTTCTGCTTCGCCTTGGTAAATTTGCGAGCAGACGATCGCACCATTGCGGCACTCCGTGCTCCCCGCGGCGCAAACGCCGTCGAGGCCAGTAGAGCAGTCAATGCCGCCCCCCGGATTGCCGCCGTCGACAGAGCCATCACAGTTGTTGTCGAGGCCGTCGCAGATTTCGGCGCTGGGGGTGACCATACCTTCGCAGGTTCCCCAGCGGATTTCATCTCTTTCGAGATCCAGCAAACATCGCTGGATCCCGCCCTGGCAAACGCCAATGCCTTCGGTTTCTGCATCTGCATTGTAGCAGCTGCGTTCTTCTCCGGCGTTGCAATTGTCGCAGATGAGATTTTCGTCGGTCCGACCGTCACAGTCATTGTCTTCACTGTCGCAAATTTCTGCTGGTGGCACCCCGCATTCGCCGCAGGCGTTCACCACGCCCTCGTCGATGCGACCATCACAGTTGTCGTCACGGCCATTGCACACCTCACTTGGAGGCGGGCCACACTGGCCGCACGCGTTGCGGACACCTTCGTCAACGATGCTGTCGCAGTCGTTGTCTTGGTTGTCGCATTGTTCTTCCAGTGGCTCTTCTTCAATCGAGATGCACTGCATCCCGACGTTTCCACCGCACCGGGTCATACCCGGATTGCAAATTCCGGGCTGCCCGGTGGAGCACGGCATCGATTCTTCAACGCCATCATCACTGATGCCGTTGCAGTCATTGTCCACGCCGTCGCAGACCTCGGGCGTGGGGCTGCCTGCTTGTGCCGAACATCGGCTGTTGAGGCCGTCGTCGGTGCAGACGATCTGCCCGTCGTTACGGCAGGCACCAACGCCTGCCGAACAGGGCTGGCCGATGTTGCCAAAGCCTTCGTCGGTGCGACCATCGCAGTCGTTGTCCATGCCGTCGCAGATTTCCTGCCGAGGCTGGCAGGCTGCTGCGTCAGGGGGCGGGGGAGCCGCATCTTCCACTCCTGCATCTTCCACCGGAATCCCGGCGTCGATTGGGAGGGGAGGTGGGCATCGGCACATCCACTCGCCGTTACGGCAATCTGGCTGCGCCTCTTGTCCGTCCTCGCACGGGTCGTTGCAAAAGAACCCGTCGACCACGGCTTGTACCGCGTCATCGACGAAGCCGTCGCAGTCGTTGTCCACCCCGTCGCAGCGTTCAGGCTGGGGGGTGTGGGCGGGATTTTCTACACAAATCAATCGGCCTTCGGCACAAGCCCGAAGACCAACCTGGCACAATGCCTCTCGTCCGGGCAACAGGCAAATTTCTTCGCCTGCCCGGAAGTCTTCATCCATGCTGCCATCGCAGTCGTTGTCCACGCCATCGCAGGCATCAGCACGGAGAGGGGTTACCTCTCCAATGCAAGATCCCCACAAATTGTTGTTGCCACAACGCTGCTGGCCTCCTCGGCAAGGGCCAACGTCTTCGGTGCCTTGACGGCCCGAGTAGCAGGGTCGCTCGCTACCTACGGGTTGGCAGCGCTGCTCGCCGCAGTCGTCGTCCACGCCGCCGTTGCAGTCGTTGTCCATGCCGTCGCAGATGTCCATTCCAGCTTGATTGAGCTGGAGGCAGTTGAGGACGCCATCCTCGCAGATGGTTTCCCCTTCGGCGCAGATGCCGGGCACGTTGGTGTCACACGCGGCATCCCCTTCGGGGTTGCCTTCGTCGATGGCGCCGTTGCAGTTGTCATCCACCCCGTTGCAGAGCTCGGGGGTGTTGGCATTTTCTACTCGGCATTGCACTGCACCGTCTTCACAGACGGTGCTTCCGTTGCAGCCATCGGGAATCCCTTCGTTGCAGGGTTGCCCTGCTTCGATGGGGGTTTCGTCGATGGTGCCATCGGTGTCATCGTCCAAGCCGTTGCACAGCTCAGTCGACGACGTGGCATCGCCCGTGGGGGTTGCGTCACCCGTATGGACGATTGCATCCGTGGGCGACGCGTCGCCGCCCGTGTCGGTCGCTTGCCCCGTATCGCCGGTGGGCCCAGCGTCGTTCTGGCGAGCTGCGTCCTGGGGCTCCGCATCATCCACGCCGGTGTCACCCGGCTCAATGCCCGCATCGCCCTTGGCGACGCAGGCTCCGTTGACGCAGGTGAGTCCGGGGTTCCGCGACTCGCACTCGCTGGTGCTGCTGCAGGGCGGCTCGGGGGGAAATTCCCCGAGGCAGCTGAGAAAACATGTCAAGAAAAAAAACATCGTGACTTTGAGCAAATTCATGGCGTTTCTCCTTTGGGGCAGAGCCCCGATTGCTAGACCAAAACAATGTTTTGCCCAAAGAATTATGGTCAATAACATAGGTTTAGCCTAGAAAAGAAAGACATAAAAAATATCTCTCTTTTCTAAGCCAAACCTGTTTGGTAGTAGCAAAAATATATCTTTATTGTAAAGATCGTGTATTACTATAAAAAAGAGAATATATTTTTTTGCTAATTTTAGCCTTTTTATTCTATTGTATAGCATACAATAGAACATGTGAGACTACAATAATATTGATAATTTGTCAATTTTTCTTTCTATATAAAAAAACACTTTAGAAGTGTTTAAAAAATGTTTTGGGGGGAGGCTCCGTCATGGGGACGGAGCCTTTGTTTTTTTTCAGAAAAGGTTGTGCTTCCCCGTGAAGGTGAAGCCACCACCTTCTCTTCCAATCGTATCGAGTATTCCCACTTGGATGAGTGGAGGATCATCCAACATGGGCCACAGTGCGAGGCCCGTGAAGAGGAATGTCCACCCCACAAGATGGCTCCAGCCAGCCCCTGTCCCGTAGTTCAGGGCGTCGGCGCGAAGTTGGTTCCCCACTTTGCTGCCGAGTCCTCGATCATACATGTAGGCAGCATTGTCTGCCTTTACCGACTCATTGCCCAGTATGAAGCCTGTGGTAATGCCCGCGGCTCCCACCCCTATGAGGGTGAGCGACACCCAGTGAGGGCGTCGAAATGGCCATGGGTCAGGGTTGGGCATCATGGGCGGCGGCACCGTGACCACCACACGGTGAACCTTTTCTGTGGGGGTAAAGGTATCACCATTGATGGTGTAGGTGAAGCCGATTCGAAGCGGAAATCGGTCGGGGAGGGAGACTCCCTTGGCCAGCCGTTCGCTGGCACGCTTCACTGCGTTTTCTGCCACTTCGTGACCTGAGCAATCGCTGCAAGTCAGGATGAAGATCATGGGGAGGGTGTTGGTTTCCCCTCCCTTGGGCAAAAGACGCACCTCGGTCACAGTGACTTTTTCCACCTCTGCCAGGGAGAAGAGGGGAAAGGCCAGAGCGAGAAAGAAAGAAATGAACGTCCGCATATGATATTGTCCTTTCGACAGTGGTTGCGGGATAGGGCAGGTATATACAAAAATACTCGCTTTGTCAATACGTATGGCTTGAAAAAACTCCCTGCCTACGGTACTATGAATCTATTCTTTTCTTTCCTTATATGAACATTCTCTATATCGGCGCCGGTTTCGTTGGGGCTTGCTCTGCTGCCGTTTCTGCTGATTCTGGTCACACTACGCTTGTCTACGATATTGACCCAAATAAAATACAAAAACTTGCTTCGTTTGACCGAGACACTATTGAATCTTGCTTGTTTGAAAAAGGCCTTGGGGATCTTTTGATTCGCAATAAAGAACGCATTCGCTTTACCACCGATTACCAAGAAGTCATTTCTTTTGTTGATTCAGCACACGCCATTTTTATGTGCTTACCAACGCCAGAAGTAGGGGAAACTGGCGAAAGTAATTTAACCTATTACAATGCTGCGGCAAAAGAATTATCTCTCGCACTTGCAAAAAGAAATGGTGGAGCGCAATCGCAGTATGTAGTAATTGTCAACAAAAGTACCGTGCCAATTGCAATGGTCGACGAAACGGCAGCAATTATGAATGCTGCTGGGGTAAAAAATTATGGTGTGGTATCAAATCCAGAATTTTTGGTAGAAGGCAATGCCGTGCGTGATTCACTCAAACCCAATCGTATTGTGATTGGCGCGTGGACGGCACAAGATTTTGCTATTATGAAAAACGTGTATCAACGATTCGTTTCGTCGCCAGACGTGACCTATATTGAAGTCAATCCAAAAGAGGCAGCCGCAGGAAAATTATTGGCAAATTTTTATTTGTTCAATCGCGTTGCCGTGTGTTTTGATGTTATTGGCAGAACAGCAGAAGCCTTTGACGGCATTCAGTATGAAAATCTTCGTTCTATTTTAACCAGCGATGAGCGGATTGGTAGTTGGGGATTTTATGATAGTTTGTATGCCGGCGGTAGTTGTTTTATTAAAGACGCACGATCACTTTCACACCAACTCACCGAAGCGGGTAAAAATCCTGCTATGGTAAACGAAACGTATGCAGCAAATAAAAGACAACTTGCTTTATTTATGCAGCGTGCCAAAACAGAAGCGGATATTTCGTGGCAAGGGAAACGAGTCGCACTCTTGGGGGTTGCCTTTAAACGCGATACCAACGACATTCGTAATTCTCCGAGCATTAATATCGTTGAAACATTGTTGAAAGAAAACGTTGCCCATATCAGCGTGTATGACCCAACCGGAAAAGAATTTTTTGCCAATTTGTTTCCTCAATCAGAGCACGTTGCGTATGTTTCACAAGAACATGAAGCAATTTCAAATTGTGATGTGGTGATTATTTCAACCGATTGGCCACAATTTCGTGGAGTCGGAGACGTCATTCTTTCGCAGTCGTTCAAACCATTGATTATGGACGGCAGACGCATGCTGCAACATCGCTATGCAGAATTACAGGAAGCAGGGTGTGCTATTATTGCTGTTGGTAGTACATTTTTACCTGCTAAACAATGAAATGATTTTTTCTTCAATTAATTTTTTCTATGAAATATCTCGTCACAGGCGGTGCTGGATTCATTGGCACCAATATCGTGAAGCAATTACTTACAGAAGGGCATGAGGTGGTGGTGTTAGATAACTATGCAGGTGGCAAAAAAGAAGAACGTTTGCAGGGAGGGGCAACCTATGTTGAGGGTGATATTCGTAACGATGCTGACCTCGACAAAGTATGTGTTGGTATTGACGGAATCTTTCACTTGGCGGCATTGCCACGCGTGACTTTTTCTGTGGAATACCCATGGGAAACGCATGATGTGAACGTGAATGGCACACTCAGAGTATTACTCGCCGCAAAAAAACATGGTGTGAAACGCGTGGTATTTTCTTCATCGTCATCTACCTACGGATCGGATGAAGCAAAATTACTTCAAGAAGATAGTGAAATAAAAAAACCAATTAGCCCATACGCCTTACACAAATTAACGGGTGAACATTATTGCCGACTGTTTGCCGAATTGTATGGCGTACAAACGGTAAGCTTAATTTATTTTAATGTATACGGTCCATACTTTGACCCTGATGGGGCCTACGCACTTGTGATTGGAAGATTTTTGAAGCAAGTAAAAAATGGCGAACCTATGACTGTGTGTGGTGACGGTATGTATTACCGAGATTATACTCATGTGTCCGACGTCGTGCGAGCGAACATATTGGCTATGACAAAAGACACCGTAGGAAAAGGGGAAACCATTAACATTGGCAATAGTAATCCGAGAACAGTATTAGATATTGTCGACATTATTGGTGGAGAAAAAGTATTTGTGCCAGAACGACCAGGGGACCCACGATATGCCGGAGCGAATAGAACAAAAGCAAAAGAATTGTTGGGCTGGGAGCCAACTATTTCTTTGGAAGAGGGGATCGGCGCTCTCAAAAAAGAAATGGATATGGTATAATAAAAAAAAATTATTTTTTATTATATGTCAGACCCTCGTAGAGGACATGTTTCTGAAACAGAACGAACTCGATTTACTACGTTTGAACCACCAAAAACAGCGGCACTTATTGAGTATGACGCAAATAAAAGGCAGGGGAGTTTAAGTGTTCTTGGTGTAGAAGGAAAAGTGACTTGTCATGAGAGTACGATGTGTACGCATTTGCAAGCGACATTGTCGTCTTCACGTCAAACAGAGCAGACGACGCCACCGATTTTTGTAAAAAAAATAAATGAACATTCTGGAAAGAAATTTGCTGTTGAGGTGGAATGTCGTGAGTGTGCGACAGAGACTATTTGGGAATTGAAACTTACCGGAAAAGAAGTATGGGGTGTTCCGGAGTATACGTTACATACCACGAATAAACCACAACCTATGGATGGGGGGAATTTTACATATAGTTCTGCCCCAGATGTTGATAAAAAAAAATTAGAAGCAGCGAATGTGCCCTACTATGAGGTAAAAAAGAAAAAAGAAAGGTTTCACTCGATGTATACTTCTGATGATCATGTTGATGAATTTGGTAAGCCAGAAGAACTTCGTCAATCTAATCCTGGTTCTGATTATATTATTTTATCGTACCCAATGTATGGGGAAAGAACGGTTCACTGGAGAGACGTATATACATCTCGACATTTTAAAAAAGAATCAACACCAGATATTCGAGTGGAAAAAGAAATGGTACAACAAGGTGTCCAAATAGAAGACGGTCCGGTATTTTTTGCTCATATCGCCACGCTAAACCCAATCGAGAGTCTTGTCCCTAGAATCGAAGATAAAGAATTATTTGAATCTCTTCCAAACGAACAACGAGAAAAAATTATTCATTCTTTACAAGAAGCACTTTCCACACCCGAATCATCCGCTCAACAAAGATGGGATTTTCTGTTTGGTGAAAAAGGCAAAAAAAGACAAGAGTTAGATAGGGCTATGACGGAAATTGTTTCTTTACAGAGTCCAAGAGAAGCATTTTTTCGATTTGAGAGCTATGATGAAACCATAACTGTGCCTGGTGGTAGATGGGTCTTGGGGAATATTGAAACGACGCACCGAGTCAATCAAAAATATCTTATTGCAGGAGCCAAAAAAATTGAGCGACCAGGAGCATTGGGAGATTATTCTGGTGGAAGTAAATTTGCAATTTCCGATACAGAAGAACCTAAAGAACAGATACAAGCAAATCTTTTGATACAAAGAAAAGCCTATTTAGAAAAATTATTAGAAGAGGCGAATGTTCCCGCTTGGATGACATTTGAAGAGTTAGATATGTATGCAGAGAAGCCACAGCAATGGCGAGATGCATTTTTTGAGACCTATGAAAACATTCGAAGCACAAATATAGCAGCGATACATGAACAAATAGAAAAGCGAGTAGCCGAAGAAAGAACCGATGATGTGTTGCGTGAAGTGGTAGGTGCAAGTGTTAAAAGACATCGTGTGGCTATGCAAGGGGTAGAAACACGTTGCATTCGTGCTGGCATAAAACACATACCGCACTATCAAGGCAAAGATCCTGATCTCGGGAGCGATTCTTTATCAGATGTGATCGATGCTGAAAAAAAGATGTCCGCCTTTCTTGCCGGCGTCGATGCCCAAATACAAACTGCCTTAGCAGAGAAGAACGCCACAGAAATACGTATGGGAGCAGAGAAAGCAACAGAGGCAGCTCGATTAAAAGAAGCAATGGAGGCGCCAGGTAGCCCTGCACCGTGGTGTGTGCTGTATATTCCGGTAGAAGAACTACAAAAAAAATTTGGGAGAAAACCAGGAGAGGGGTTTGGTAACCAGCTGATAGGTGATACACGAAGTCTGCCATACACTCGGCCCTATTTACCTGGCGATGCTGGTCTTGTTGCTCTTCGCTTCGGAGGCACCAGCTCTCATGGCTATAAGGATGAAGTGAGGTCTGTCACCGGGTTGCGAGCTATATCAGAATTTCCTACAAGTGCTGGAAAAATTTCACAAGATTTGTTTGGTTTAGTAGAAGATCCAAATTGGTCTGTTGCTTGGGTGAGCATGGGTAAAGGAGAAATTATGGGAAGGTATATGGCCAATAAAGATGGAATTGCTCTCCTTAAGGATAGGCATTTATTATGGGATCCTACCAGGGGTCCGCATGGAGAGTATGTGGATATTCCTGATCCAATAGTGTTCCGTTCATGGGAGGAAATTTCTGAAGGGATGGACTTTTCTATAAGGACGGGAGACGCACTTCCAACTAGTCTTATTTCCGCTGCACAAATAAAAGCAGCAGTTTCTGGTGGACAAAAAGATTCTGTAGGAAGTGGAATCATGGCGAGTGCTTTGGCTTCTTTTCAAACTGCTCATGGTGATGCTCTTCGTCAACATAGAGAAATGCCTCCAGAAGAGCCTGTTATACCCGAGCCGTTAACAGAGGATGATTTAGCACAAAAATTAGCGGCGTTTAAAGGATCGTTTGGTGGTGGTTCGCGATCAAAAGATACCCTGGCTGCCCCTACAAAGTCTTCTCCTGCTGTTGAAAGAAAAAAATCGGTGGAGGAAGAAACAATTGATTCTGTAGAATCAACACGTATCATTGCCACCATACAAGATCGACTTCTTCTTGTTCGTACCATGGTTGAAGCCGTGCCTGCCGGAACCGATCCAAAAGCAAAAGAAGCAAAAAGTACACTGATACAAGACAGTACTACCTTGAGTGGCACTTTGGGTGCTCGTGGTATTGCGACAAAACGAGACAAAGAAAGTGCCGACGGAAGACTCAATGGTTTGAAAGATCGATGTCGTAGATTGGTAGAAGCATCACCCCTCGAGAGGTCTGCAAAGAAACAATTAGAAAATTTTCAAGAAGTATGGATGGGTGTGCAAAAAAGTATTCCCTCTCGTGCGGAAGGGATTATTTCTGATGAGCACTACGGAGAAGTAGAAAAAAGAGTCAAAGCGCGACTCCAAAGAGAGGTTGGATCTTATATAAAACAGGAAGAAAAAAATATAACGTTTCTAGATACGTTAATTGATGATGTAATAGAAGAATTGCTCATGGAAGGGAAATCTTAGTCATAATGAAAAAAATCCGAGTTTACACTGAAAAAGCCTGCCCACAGGCAGGCTTGTCGAAGTGAGGATTTTTTTATTTTTTCAGTTCTTCTGCCGCAATCACTGTGTTGAGGAGGAGTTGTGCCACCGTAAGTGGCCCGACACCACCGGGCGTTGGAGTAATATACGCCGCATCGGGGGCTATTGCTTCAAAATCAACATCACCAAACATCTGATTATTCACAAAGTCCACTCCGGCATCAATAATAATTTGGTTTGTTCCTACCATGTCCTTGGTAATAATATGTTTTTTTCCAACACCGGTAATAATAATATCGGCATGTTTGGTATACTGTGCTAAATTTTTCGTGGCACTGTTACATACAATCACGGTCGCGCCTTCGTTCATAAGAATAATGGATAATGGTTTGCCAACCAAAATACCCATGCCAACAATCACCACGGTTTTTCCACGAAGTGGTATGTTTGTTTCTTTGAGGAGTATCATAACGGCACCCGGAGTTGGGGGCATCATGGTATGGGTTTTCATGACTAATTTCCCTAAATTGGTATGCGTTAAACAATCCACATCAAACGCAGGGTCAACAGCATTCAACACCGTGGGGTAAAAATTTTCTGGTACGGGCAGCTGAATAATAAGGCCAGAAATGTTGTCTGTTTTTTGTATATGTTGTATTTCTTTTTCTAAACTTTCTTGAGAAATAGTATCTGGAAATTCGTAGAGAGCAAAATCAATGCCAATTTTTTCTGCGGCTTCTTGCTTTTTTTGTATGTATAATCGACTGGCACTATCGTTGCCAACCAAAATAACAGCCAATTTGGGAAGTATACCATTGTTTTTTAAGGTATCTACCTTTTTGGAAGTGGTTTCATTCATTGTCTTTGCCAAAGCTGTTCCAGAAAGAATCATATATACAAAAAAGCCATAATGCACGGAGTATAGCATGATATACACAAAAATCAAGCCAAAAAGCCATATCTATGGTAAAATACCCGTATTCATTTGCTAACTATTGAGGATATATGAAAAGTATCAAAGCCTATTTGAAAGAAGCGGTAGAAGCCGGTGCTTCGGATGTGCATATTGTGGGAGGAGAAAAACCTATGATGCGGGTATCGGGGGCATTACAAGATATGAGTGATACCGTGCTTGCGTCAAAAGAATGTGAAACACAAATACTTGGATTACTTTCTCCCGCACAAAAAAAACAATTTACCGAAGCATTAGAACTTGATATAAGCTATGAACAAGATGATCATCGGTTTCGTATCAACATATACCTACAAGAAGGAATGATGGCATTGGCTGCACGTGTGATTCCAAAAGAAATTCCAAGCCTAGACGATATTGCACTCGAAGAACCTATTCGACAGTTTACTCAATTACTCGACGGGTTAGTATTAATTGTTGGCCCCACAGGGAGTGGAAAATCAACTACCATTGCGAGTTTAATTGAAGAAATAAATAAAACAAGAAAATCACATATTGTGACGATTGAAGATCCGATAGAATTTTTATTTGAAGATAAAGAAAGTTTGATTGCACAGCGAGAAGTGGGAAGTGATACCCACTCATTTGCCGATGCCTTGAAACACGTACTTCGCCAAGACCCAAATATTATTTTTGTGGGAGAAATGCGTGACCCTGAAACCATTGCGACCGTACTCACCGCTGCAGAAACAGGGCATTTGGTATTTTCTACGCTGCATACCTCCAGTGCTGCCGAAGCCATTGAGCGTATTGTCGATGTGTTTGATGGGCCAAAGCAAAAACAAATTCTTATTCAGCTTGCTGCCGTGCTTCGGGGCGTGGTTGCGCAACAATTAATTCCAAGCAAAAATGGGACTCGCGTTGCTGCACGAGAAATTTTAATCAATACACCAGCAGTTTCCAATTTAGTTCGCGAAAACACCATTGCCCAGCTTCAAAATGTGATAGAAACTAATGCAAAATATGGCATGATTTCTATGAATAAAGCAATGGAAAAATTATATAAAGAAGATCTGATTGATAAAGAAACATTTGAACACCGATCAGGGAGACAGCGCGTGATTTAAGTAGCCTCGGTGTGTCATTGCGAGCCCGATAGGGCGAAGCAATCTCTCATAGAGGGTTTTGAAATAATACGCTCTATGAGAGATTGCTTCGTCGTCCTGAGGGACTCCTCGCAATGACATACTAAGTTAATTGTTAATAGTTAAAAGTTAATTGTTATGTCGCCAACCCGTGTGTGGTCCAAAAAAAAACACACTTTTCATAAAGAACAATCGGGGACTGGTACGCCACGTCTTCGTATTGTGTCTCTTTTTTTTGTTGCTGTTGGCTGTATTATTACTGGCCGATTAGTCATGTTAATGATTGTACAACACGATACGTATAAAACTCTGGCGCAAGGGTCACATGAATTATTTGCCGAATTGTTTCCTCGTCGAGGGAGCATTTATATACAAGATACTCGCACAAAAGAAGAATTTCCTCTTGCAATTAATAGAGACGTTTTTTTGTTATACGCCGATACGCGTGAAATAGATAGTGATACGACTGCCGCCGATATTGCTGCGAAGCTCGCTCCATTATTTGGGTATGATGATGAAAAAAAAGTGGCATTGGCAGTAGCGCTCAATAAACGAACAGACCCCTACGAACCGATTGAAAAAAAAGTAGATGAATCACGAAAAGACGAAATAGACGCGTTGAAACTCCCAGGGATTCACTTTGTTCGCACACAAGAACGATTTTATCCAGAAAAAACAGTCGCTGCACCAGTCATTGGATTTGTGGGGAAAGATGCCGAAGGTGTTGATATTGGTCGCTATGGCATAGAAGGATATTGGCAAGAAACCTTGGCAGGGAAAACAGGTTTTTTTGAAGGTATCAGAAGTGCCAAAGGCTATTCCATTCCACTTGCTGGAAAAATATTTGATAAAGCTGAAGACGGAGCTGATCTTTTGACAACATTAGATAGAACTTTGCAGTATACCGCTTGTGAACGTCTTCGAAAGGGGCTTATAGAGTATGGTGCAACGAGTGCCTCACTCATTATTTTAGACCCCAAAACAGGTGCCATTCGTGCTATGTGTAGTTTGCCTGATTTTGACCCCAATATGTATGGCACGGTTGAAAGTGCCGATGTGTATAACAACACCAGTATTTTTACTCCCTACGAACCGGGCTCTGTATTTAAACCACTTATTATGGCGGCGGCCTTAAACGAAGGGGTCGTAACGCCAAATAGTGTATTTTTTGATAGTGGTATGAAAGAAGGGGTTTGCCAAACACCTATTCGAAATGCAAATGATAAATCGTATGGGGATCAAAGCATGACGGGTATTTTGGAAAATTCTATTAATACGGGTATGGTGTATGTGGCAGAGCAGTTAGGCAAAGAACGTGTTCGTTCGTATATAGAACAGTTTGGGTTTGGTACAAAATTAGGTGTCACTCTTGATACAGAAATTACCGGAACAATTGATACCTTATCGATCAATAAAAAAAATACGTTTGATTGTTATAGCGCTACAGCATCATTTGGGCAAGGAATTACGGTAACGCCGCTTCAAATGATAAGTGCCTTTGCAAGTATTGCTAATGGAGGGGTACTTATGCAGCCGTATATTATAGAAGAAATACGATTTGCCGATGGTCGAAGAGAAAAAACACAGCCCAAAGAAATCCGTCGGGTCATGGAACCACGCATTGCCGCGCTTATGGGTGGCATGCTCGTGAGTGTTATTGATGAGGGACAATCAAAAAATGCCGCGGTACACGGGTATTATGTTGCTGGCAAAACAGGAACTGGTCAAATTGCCGGAAGAGGTGGATATAGTGACGATACCAACCATTCGTTTGTTGGATTTGCCCCTATGGATAATCCAAAATTTGCTATGATTGTGAAATTTGAAAAACCTGCTCGTGCCTTTGCCGATAGTACGGCAGCACCCGTATTTAAAGATATTGCCAATTTTGCTTTGCAGTATTATGGGGTGCCTCCCTCACGTTAATGCCAATTTATTTTTGGTATACCCACACAAAAGGGGATAGTTGGGTTATAGACGGATCATTCACAAATAATGCATGTGTTTTGTTTGTATTTGGAGAAAAAATATAGATACTATTTTTTTCGTATCGGTCAAATAACGTGTGTCGTATATTGAGGTCCTTTGTTGTCCAAAATGTATACCATTCTTCTTCACTCCACCTGTTTGCATCAAAAACACCGGGAGCAATAATGGTGTGGGGGCCAGCAAAACCCAACAGCCATGGGGCTTCTTCGGACGACATAGAAAGAATAGTACTTTGTGAAGGGATTGCTGCGCCAAATTGTTCTATTTCTATAATCATTTGTTGATGTATACGTGGCACAAAAGACTTGCTATGTGAAATAATCGGAAATGTAAAGTAGCCTATCATGAATATAACAGGAATATATCGCCATGTTTCGTATTGTATTTTTTCATACAGCACATTGAGCCCTAGGGCTGCAAAAAATAACACGGGGATATGTAAAAGAATAAATAATCGTTTATATAACAGTAATTCTGCGGCAATTCCTAAGAGGCAAATCAGAATAAGTACGCTCCACAGGAGATATTTTTTTGCATATTTCCATACTCCATAAAAAGCGAAGGGAAGAATCATGATGTTTTGAATAATGTATTGTTTGGTGGTAATAAATTGTCCGTCCAATTCCGCCCCCACGGTAGAAGACGCATTGCGTACTATACCAGCATACTCTATAAAAATACTTATGTAGCGTGCAAATTCTGCTCTATTTAGTACACACGCAATACTTCCACTTAAAAATAAATGTCCAAACAGATACGCACGATGTTCTTTCGTAACCACCCCATATATACCAAACGTCACATACACAAACATGGCAGTAAATGGGTGAATCGAGGTAAGAAGAATAAGCGGAATGGAAAGCGCATGTGATTTTTTGTGAAGTAACACCACGGCCGCTAATAAACAACACATGGCAATTACATTTCTATAGTAATACCACGTAATAAAATCAAATTGAACAATGCTGGTCAGAAATAATATACTGACTATGAGTGCCACACGTCGGCTCGTATATATTTCTGTGACTCTATACAAAAGTGTGAATGTTGCGAGTGCTATCGCTACATATCCACCAGAGAGAATTGCATCAAGTGAAAAACCGAGTGAAGAAAAAAAATTTGCTATATAGCCAAATGCAAATGGGGGAACGGGAGAAATATCTGTGGCAGTGCTATAGTCACTCACAATACGTCTATAAATGCCGGTGTCATACCCAAATGCTGCGTCGCCGTAAAAATAAAGAAGTGAAATAATCAGTGCTCCATACAACACAAGAAGCACAAAAAAGATCCATGAGGATCTTTTTTGATTCGTATTTTGTTGTTGCGGTACAAAATCTTCGGTCATGCAAATTAATTTCTTTGTGATGCAGAAGAAGGGACTGCTTGTTTCAATTTATTGATAGCATTGTTATATCCATAACTTGGTGGTGGTGTTGGAGCTGGTCTATACCCATACCCGTAACCATATCTTTCTGCAGGAAGTTGACATCGTTCGGTTAATTTATAGGTATTGATACCAACTTTTCCTGTTTCGGGGTTTCTTTTATTTTGACAAAAGCTTTGTGCACTTTCTTCCCAAAATGATTTTGGTTGACAACCATTGGTTGTACCACCCCAACCTGGATCAGTACCTCCACGGAACGCTGCTTGGTTTCCGTCTATTTCATTGTCTACCATCCAAGATCCATCATGACAGAGTACATAAAAATTTTTATACCCAGATCCCACATTCGCATTCAACATGGCAAACGCTGCTGCTCCTCCAGCTAATAAAACTCCCACGGTCACGGCTATTTTTGTTTTACTGGTTGTTTTTGTCATAGTCTGCATACCTCTCAAAATAAATAATAAAATGTATCAATTGTAAATTACATGTCTTGAATCCATGTATCAATCACGGTTTGCACATCATCCGCGTCCACAATGAGCATACCGGTTTCTTCTAATTTTTTTTCTAATGCTTCTCGTTTTGTTTGTGTGGTGGCTGAGCGTTTTTTTGCTTGCATGGCATCTAACGTTTGAATGCTCTGCCACGTTGCTTCAATATCTGGGCGTTTTAATTTTGCTGCCGCATATAATACCAAAGGAATTGTCTCGTGTACATGCGATACGCGAACGAGTGACCCTGCTTCGTCTAACGCATCAATTGCTTTATCTGGAAGGCTACGGAGGGTAAGTTTATTGGTTTTTTTTGCGGCTGTTTCAAGTGCTGCATCGGTAAAGGTTACCATGTGGTGTTTTTCATATACATCTTTAACGCCCTGCAAAATAGCCAGTGTTTCTTTCACATTTGGCTGCTCAACCATAATGGGTTGAAAACGACGTTCTAAACTCGGTTCGGATTGAATGTATTTTTTGTATTCATCAATCGTCGTTGCTCCAATCATTTGCAAATCACCGCGGGCAAGGGCGGGTTTTAACATGTCAGACAAATTTACCGACCCTTCGGTTCCTTGTGATTGAATAATAGAATGGACTTCATCAATAAACAAAATAATCGATCGCTCTGACCGTGCAATTTCTTCTACCAATCGTTTGGCACGTTCTTCAAATTCACCACGATATTTTGTACCAGACAAAAGAGATGCAACATTTAATGAAAGCAGTCGTTTCCCTTGGAGTGTTTCAGGTACTTCTTTTGAAATAATACGTGCTGCCAACCCTTCGACAATCGCTGTTTTTCCTACCCCTGGCGCACCAATAAGCATGGCATTGTTTTTTCCTTTTCGAGAAAGAATTTGTGCTAGGCGAATAATTTCTTTATCGCGCCCAACTACCGGATCAATTTTGTGTGCCGTGGCAAGCAGGGTAAAGTCAACGGTATAGGTGTTCAGTGTTGGTGTTCCGTTCGTATTTCCTAATTTAAATGATCCTAATATCTGTTTTATTTTTCCAACGGTTGTATGCGAAGATACCAAAAAACCAATAACGAGCAAGGCAATCATCGCAAAAAAAATTTCAAGTTGAGAAAAATTTTCAAACATGAGAAAAGTATAGCATTGAATCATGTTTATTACGATTTTTTGTGTGGATATGTTTTTTTTCGTATAAAAAAAATCTCTATTTGGGTGAAGAGATTTTTTATGAAAATATATGCTGTGCAACGAACTTGTAAAAGTCCTGATGGAGTTGGCGTATGTGCCGTTTTACGCGAATGGTTCTATTTTTATTGGTGCTGTGCCGCGAGATGGCGCCTTTCGTTTAATTACCCTCATTCTGTCCCGTAAACCCCGACTGCGGTCGGGGCACGTGACGCTCTAAATGGCTAGCGCCATTTTTCGCGTGTCAAGGGGGAGAATCGAACTCCCGACCTGAGGGTTATGAATCCTCCGCTCTTACCAACTGAGCTACCCTGACATAGGAATGAGTATACG
>JAGOTR010000014.1 GCA_018061685.1 Candidatus Magasanikiibacteriota bacterium | reverse complement strand
GCACCCACTTATTTTTCTTTCTCTTACCGGAATACTCGTGTGTGCGTCGTACATGCTCTTCGTCAACGATCTTGCACTTTCTTTTTGGGGCTTGCGTGGCGACGAGGTGACGATTGCTGCCATGTTTCAAATGTTTGCTCATGGGAGTTTTGTTTCTGACTTTGCTTTTCCAGAATTAGTACCGTGGTACCCGCCATTATTTTTTTGGATTGGTGCTGTGTTCGGAAACATATTCAACTGGAATGGTGTGCAGATGATGAAGGCAAGTGTTGCAGGCACGTTGCTTCTTTTCCCCGTATTCGTCTATGGCATTCAAGCGTGGTATTGGAAAACAGTTCCAAAAGAAAAATTAGCTGCCCTTGGCATGACCCCACAAAAAATGGCGTGGATGCTGGTGCCTTTTATATTTTTTATTCTCTTAGATTGGGATGCATTTATTTTAAAGCCATACGAAGTGATTACTGCGTTTGGCAGTGTGCTGTGGATTGTGGCCTTGTTGCAAGATTTGCACAGTGGCGTGTGGAGTAAAAAAAGACTTGCCGTGTATGCGGTGAGTGGGGGAGTCTTGTTTATGATGTATTACCTGTGGCTTATTTTTGGCGCCATCGCCGTCGCACTTTCGGGGTTATTTGTCCCCAAAAAAGACCAATGGAAATTTTATGGCAGATTGCTTATTCTCGGCGCATCCACGTTCATCGCAACTTCTCCGTACCTTGTACCACTCATTGCTACCTATCACAAATTAGGTACAGAAAATTGGGCGGTTGCATTTATGGTGATGAAAGGGTTGGTAACTCAGATACCGTTTATTACGCTCTTTAGTTGGCGCGGCGTGGTCCTCATGTGTGGGTTTGTGAGTATGCTGTTGTTTCGAAAGAATGTGTATATGCGGTCATTATTGCTCCTCACTATTGCTGGGTATATTTGGCAAATTATGGGTTGGGTCACGATTGTCCTTTTTGCCTCGCCACTTCAAGAATTTAAACCATTTGATTTTTATTATTATGCTATTTTTTCTTTTGCCGCTGCCTACGGTATAGAGCGAATGTATACATATCTTGTACAAAAATATGCGCATATCGAATGGCGTATTGTGCTTGGGGTGCCGGCACTCGCATTGGTGTCTGTGTATATGATTTTTGGTACATTTATTGACGACCCCGTGGTTCAGGCACGAAGGGTTCAATCACGGTCGCTCAGTAAACCCATGAGTGAATTGATTGCATTTTTAGAGCAAGATGAAGAAAATTTAACCAAAAAAACATTGGGCCCGGGCTCGGGCGAGATGTATGCATTTACGCCAATGAATAATTATATTTATTTTACGCAACACAACAATCATCCTGCGACCAGATTTTCAGAAAAAAAAGTATTGCTAGAACTCTTGGCAAAAGAAACAGACCCAGCCGTATTTGCCAGCAGTACTGACGCAATAGCCTTTGGCCCCATTGATAGATTTATTTTATTTAAAAATACCAAAAGCCCCCTCTTGTGGACGTATTTTTTTGTGGATACATTTCCACATGGAGGGGGAGACGCCGCTATTGGGTTTCCAGAGGGTGTCTTTGTAGAACCATATTTTACCCGCGTCTTTGAAAACAGCACGTTTGTGGTATTTGAACGGCAATCCGCATAGGCCACAGTGGGGATATACAAGTCTACAAGAGTATTGTAAAATATCCCATATCTCTCGTCTCACATGCCACACGATATTCATACAGCACAATTTTCTGGGCCACTCGACGTGTTGCTTAGTTTACTGACAGAAAAAAAATTGGCCATAACTGAATTTGCCATTTCTGAAGTCACCGAACACTACTTAGCGGCCATAGAAAACCTTGAAGAGCGAGATCCCGATGATTTGGCAGATTTTTTGGTGGTGGCAACCAAATTGCTTATATTGAAATCAAAATCTTTGTTGCCTCAATTTTTTCAAGAAGAGGAAGATGAGCAAAGTTTAGAAGCCCAGTTAAAATTATATAAACAATTTGTGGATGCAAGTAAACATATTGCACGGTATTGGAATACGCCAGCCCGAAGTTACCCTCGTATTGAACCGCCTCGTATTCAAACCGAAGTGGTACTCCCGTTGAACGTGACCCAAGACAAATTGCATGCAGCTATGCTACACTTAGTACGCCTCTTGGCTCCTCGAAAGGCCTTGCCCGAGGTGCGGATTGATAAGGCTGTATCGGTCAAAGAAAAAATTGCACAGATTCATGTGCTCTTGGCCAACATGAAACGCTGCTCATTTGGGCAGGTGATTACAGACGCCAAAAACAAAACAGAAATTATTATTGGCTTTTTAGCTATTTTAGAATTGGTGAAGCAACGGGTGGTGGTGCTCTCGCAAAAAGAAACATTTGATGATATTGTTATTTCTCGGATTTAAATATGTCTGCCTTACTCCCCAAAATTGAATCCATTTTATTTGTGGCAAGTAAACCATTGTCTTTTGCTGCCTTAGCAAAAACACTCGGGTGTGATGTCGCAGATATTGAAGACGCGGTAGTACAATTACAGCATACGTATAATCATGATGCCTGTGGCATTCATGTGCTGGTGAATGGGCAAGAGGTACAAATGACGACCAATCCGGCACATGCCGAATTGGCCGAACAATTTGTAAAAAGCGAAGCATTGGGAGAGCTGACCAAAGCACAGCTTGAAACACTCACCGTGATTGCGTATAGGGGGCCAATTGGCAGGCCAGAATTAGAACAAATTCGTGGGGTCAATTGTGCGATTATTTTACGTAACTTACTTATGCGTGGACTCATCGTCGAATCCGACGACACTAACAGTATTGTGCCACTCTACCTATTGTCTTTGTCGGCCTTATCACATTTGGGTATTACGCGTGTCGACGAGTTGCCGGATTATGCCACCCTCCACACGCATCCGCATTTAGATCGAGAGCAGCTCGAACAAAGAAATACTTAAATTTTTTCTCATGGTTCCCAATTTTTTATCTTCAAAAAATACCCAGTCTCGATTACCCCGGCTTGTGTCCTATTTTCATGGGCTTATTGTGTTGTCTGTGGTTTTGTTAGTGATTGGCTTATTTCGCATGGATCGATTATTTCAGCCGGCAGCACTGTTTGTTGATAGTATTAGACCCTTTGGTATACCGCACACAGAAACTGCCTATGGCGGAGACGTATTTATTACACCTCCAGTACCAGAACCACCACCACTTCCCATACTTACGACGGATCCATTTGACATTGATCTCTTGAGCGCCGATAGTGTCATTGTAAAAGATGCCGACACTGGATTTGTATATCTTAAAAAAAATGAATACACGCCACACGCTATGGCGAGTATTACCAAACTCATGAGTGCGCTGGTGTTACTTGAAACCAATATCAATTGGACTGCTACCACCACCGTGGTGACGGGCGAGCTTGTTGATACACATATGTACGCAGGTGATACCTATACACTCGAAGAGTTATGGTATAGTGGATTAGTGGCATCATCCAACAAAGCCATTATGACACTTGCAACTGTTCAGGGCTGGAGTAGTGAGGCATTTGTAGTTCGGATGAATGAAAAAGCACAAGAATTAGGTATGGGCGATACGTATTTTGTTGAGCCAACCGGGTTAGACGCAGGCAACATGTCTACTGCGTCAGACATTGCACTCTTGCTCGAAGAAGCATTGAAACAAGAAAAAATACAAGCAGCACTTCTTACCAAAGACTATACAATTTTTTCAGAAGAGCGAAATAAAACACACGAGATGTGGAATACGAATTGGTTGCTTCTTGGCTGGGTGCCACAAGAATTTGCAACATTCCATGGCGGGAAAACAGGCTACATTTCTGCCTCGGGGTATAATTTTACTATGCAAGTGTCCGACGAAGCAGGGCACCGGTTGAGTGTGGTGGTCTTGGGTGCGAATGCCCACGAAGCACGCTTTACCGAAGCGCGAGATATTGCCAATTGGGTATTCGATTCATTTACTTGGGCAAAATAGTATGATGCAGGCGCGAAACACAACCGTATTTCGCATGGGGGTAAAAATTATTTTTATTCTGTTGCTTATTGCACTTGTGGTGTGGCTCAATACCTTGGCATTTCATTTGCCGAGTCTCGACGGATATGCCAAACAGTTTGGCTATGCCGGCTTATTTGTGGTTTCTTTTTTAAGTGGGTTTAATATTTTTATTCCCATCCCCGTTGCGGCATTTATGCCTTCATTGTTGTCGTTGGGGTTTGCGCCACTTCTTATTGTACTCACCATTTCACTTGGCATGACCTGCGGCGACATTGTGGGGTATATTATTGGAAGGGGAGGGCGACACGTATTCAAAAAAAAATCTACCAAGCATCAAGGCATGCAACGCATGCTTGAACGCATTGAAATATTACAAGAAAAACATCCGTCATTGCCATACATATTTCTTTTTTTCTTTGTCACCTTTGTGCCCCTTCCCAATGAATTGGTTGTGATTCCATTTGGGTTTCTTCGGCTCAAATTTTTGTATACGATTCTTGCTGTGCTTTTGGGAAATTTGCTATTTAATGCGTATGTGGCAATTGGGTTTACCCAAATTCCACTTTTATTTTAATTGAGTATGCTCGACATTGCACTGTCTTGGTTTCAGGCGTTTCCCCCACAATGGGTGATTTTTTGTTTATCTATGTTGCCCATTATTGAGCTGCAGGCGGCAATCCCTTTGGGTATTCATGTGTATCATTTGCCTATTGTTACTACCTTTGTGTATTCAGTGATTGGTAATATGGTGCCTATCGTTCCTATTTTGCTTTTGTTGCCATATATGCATGATTGGCTGGTAAAGCAGCCCTTTATTGGGACGGTCTTAAAAAATCGCTTGCTTGCGGCAGAAAGATTGTTTTCTGGAAAACATGCCAAATATGGCGCTATTGGACTCGTGCTGTTTATTGCACTCCCGGGCCCCTTTACCGGTGCGTGGACAGGGTCGCTTGCTGCATTTATTTTTCGTATTCCATTTAAAAAAGCATTTCCTCTTATTTTTATTGGCGTGTGTTTGGCGGCACTCGTGGTACTCGCGATTACGTTGTTTGCGGGTGAGACGTTGGGGTGGCTTTTATAATGATTTTCTTATTACTATATGAGTCATCGAAAATTTTCAAAAGGAAATGAAATAGCTATTCAGGAAGCTCTTAGTGAAGGGGGAGATTTGGCAGAAGCAGTTGATATTGAATATAGTGTTTCAGAACAAGAAAGAATTCGAAAGGATAAAGAAATGGTTCTGTTGTTTTTGGATGATTTGTATAGAAAAACAAATAGAGATGGGGTAATAGGACTGAGAATAGATATGGTATCTATTGTAAGGGGACAGTCTTGCGATAATGTTGATGGAATAAACACGAGATCCCGTGAAGAAGAAGAAAATGAATTCATTGAATTAAAATCCCTAATTGAATCCGCCAAAGATATACAAATAAACCTAGCGCCTTGGCAGGGAGGTACACATTTGGATGTAGATATAATAATGCCCGGTTTTGTTATTGAAGACGCATTTCGTCAAAACCCAGAAGGTTTTATATTAGAAGAAAATAATCAATTAAATATTTTTATTTCGAATGATGATAATATACTATGTGAGGTAGGTTACAATAGATCAAAAAAAATTCTTATAAAAGATACCCTACCTAAACATTTTGGTACAGAACAGTATCAGAGTACCGCAGATACGTTATTAGGTGATCCACAAAAAGGAGAAATATATTTGGATGAGATAGAGCAATCTCCGAATAATTTTTTGAAAGAGATTGTGTTATATAAACAACATGGCCTTGATATTCAGAAAGAATTACTTAATAGATATATATCGGTTTTGAAGTCTTCTATTAGATTAACAGAAAATGTTGATGTTTTGCGAGCATTCCTTGGTACTGTTCCCAAATGGCAAATAACTTCATTTGAAAGTATGACAGTGAAAGCTGCCATTGATCAATTGGAAGAAAAACAGCAAAAAAAATTTGCGCAATTACTTGATCCGTATGGTGATATGTTTTTGTGGGCATTGGAATTGCATGTTCTGCCGGAGGTACAAAATAATTTGATTAAAAATGAAACACATCGTGCAAATATGCATCGAGTTATTGAAACATTTTCACGTTTATTTTTATATGAAAATGTTGAAACCGTGAGAAGAAAAATTGTCTATGCAGAGCATGAGGATAGTAAAACAAGTTGGCCGATTCATGGAAAGGTTATCTGTTTTAAAGAATCTGGTGCATATTATATTCCATTTGCTACAGGAGATTCTGGTTCATCATCTCCTGATGGAATAGATGCCGCACCGCCGTTAGAGTGGAAAAGTTTTATTGGTAGTTTACGATCTGCTGATATGGACCAGAATTTTGTGAAAGAATGTTGTGAAAAATTACGTATTCAGTATCCTTTTTTTCAATTTACGAATGGTGTTAACGGTGGAGGGAGCACACATGAAAAGTGGCAAAGTTTTTCTATAAGAATATATGAAAAAGATTTGATTGCTCAGGCGGTTCGAAGTAAGGTAATCCCTGAAGAATTCTTGCAAAATATTATTCAATTTTTTAGAAAAGAGATAAATACAGAGGTGTCTCGTGCACGTATACCAAAATAAAAAAATTTTAGGGGTACAAAAATTTTTTATGTATTTTTACCCCCGAATCCTCCACCCAATATGAAACAGATACAGTGTTGTTGAACCAAACGCAACAATAAGTAAAAGTATAACGCCAAGCCCAAGAAATAGGGATGCCTCTGTAACCCCTGTCATGGCATAGCGTAAGCCATTTACAAAATAAAAAAACGGATTCCAACGAACCCCTGTTTGGACTGTTTCTGGCAACATGGTAATCGAATTAAACATGCCACCCAAAAAGGTAAATGGCGTAATGACAAACGTGTTCAACAGTGACAGTTGTTCAAAATTTTTCGCCCATAACGCAACCAAAAGGCCTAAAAATGCAAACACCATTGAAACACCAATAAGATACACCAAAAACCAGCCCACATGTAAAATTTGTGCCGCATCAAAAAAAACGGCAATGGCAAAAATTCCTGCTCCCACCACGAGCGCACGGATAACTCCTGCAAGTACATAGCCAAAAATCATTTCAATGTTTGAAATGGGTGCCACCAATATTTCTTCAATATGCTTGGTAAATCGTTGAAAATATAACGATGACGAGGTGTGTGAAAATGCCGAACTAATCACATTCATCATCACAATTCCAGGCAACACAAACATAATGTACGGGATGCCGGCAATAGTATCTATTTGCGTTCCAACTACAAAACCAAAAATAAAAATATACAACACGGCATTAATCCACGGACTAATCAGTGTTTGTATGGCCACACGAGAGAAGCGTTGTACTTCGCGTGAAATAAACGTGTATAAGGGAATACCAATCATAAATATTATTTTTTTGTGAGGCTTAAATATTTTTTTTCTAAGCTACTACCATCGGCTGTCAGCGCACTCGTGGTATCAAGTGCAATCAGTTTGCCTTGATCAATAATACCAATACGAGTACATAACTGTTCTACTTCTTCTAAATAATGCGATGTGAACAAAATTGTTTTGCCTTCTTTATTTATTTTTTTTAAATACTCCCACAATTCATGGCGGAGTTCTACATCCACCCCAGCAGTGGGTTCGTCTAATATGAGCAAATCAGGGTCGTGCATCATTGCGCGTGCCAATAATACCCGGCGTTTCATACCACCCGAGAGTTCACGGAATGATTTAGACGTATGTTGTGTTAAATCAAAAACATCAAGTAATTCTCCTATTCTTTTTTTGCGTTCGTCCCTCGTCATGCCATAATACCCGCCCACATACCAAAGTATTTTTTCAATCGGCGCAAAAATATCCACATTAAATTCTTGAGGTGAGAGACCTATTTTTTTTCGTGCTTGTTTGTATTCTTTTTTTACGTCTAATCCAAACACCTCAATCGACCCTTGGGTAAACATATTAATGCCCGTAATTGCATGAATGGTGGTGGTTTTGCCAGCACCATTTTTTCCCAAAAAGCCAAAAAATTCTCCTTGGTGCACCGAAAGATTCAAATCATCCACAGCAGTCACGCTGCCGTATTGTTTGGTAAAGTTTTTTATTGAGAGGGCGGGAGTGGTCATAGACAATAGAACATGTGACTTTAAGACTAACAGAAAAAAACAATCTCGCCTAGTGCTGGAGAATTTCGTATCAACCGTAGAGGCAAATGAAGAAAAGACACGAAATTATATTAAAAATCAAGACCACCATAGGTACGAAGCACTAAAAGTATCACTCAAAGAGTCATTATAATCCGCAGGACTAAAAAAAGTGACAAGGAGTCACTTTTTTATATATACTTAAATATTATTTAAGAATCTGCTTTACGGCTTCATAACATTTTTTCTCATAATGTATCTGTAGCGTCCGTAACTTTATAACTGTCTAGATCGCGATTGGCATAGATATGGTCAAATTTTGGGTTATTACCAAACATTTTTTTTGCATTCTCCCAGGCTCTAATTTCTTTTTCTCCATAACTACTTTCTTGCAGAATTTGTTTATCAGTTGTTCTGTGGTCTTCTCTATGTCCTAGTTCATGTGCTAAAACAGTATACTGATGAGATGATAAGGCTTTTTTTGTTAAACCAGGCAATAATCCGTATTCGCCTCCACGAACTAAAATAATATCCCATTCAGGTAGATAACATGCTGATCCGTGTGGAAGTACCCCACTATCACTCTGTTGAGTATCTAGTAGATAAACATCTACATCCATTTCCTCAATATACATTTTCCTATAGATGCCTTTTTCTCTTTTACCACCTCCGACTCCGAAATCTATTTCGAGGATGAGTTTTTTAGTGGTCATCTCGGTAACTCTATGAGTCAGATCACCATCTTTTATTTTTGGGAATTTTTTTTGCAAATCAATAATAGCTATACTTTCAATTTCTTTCTGATCTGGGGGTGTCGGTGCTTCTTCAAATCCTGCTGCACCTTCCGTATATTCATGAATCCCTGCTTCAATTTCTTTTTTTATTTGGCTTGGGTCTTCTGAACCACCACGTCTTTTTTCTGACATAATAGTGAATAAATTTATCTCTATTGAAAAAAAGTGTATATTGTATTGCGTGTGTGCCCAGAGAGAGAATCGAACTCTCACTCCCGAAGGAACACGATTTTGAGTCGTGCGCGTCTACCAATTCCGCCATCCGGGCATGTGTTTATGAACGCAGAGTATTATATGGCGTATTGAGCAAAAAGTCAATCTCTTGTATACTAAGGGTAGTATTGCCTTTTATAAATATACATATCCACAGCGTTATGTCACGCATTATAGCCGTTGTCAATCAAAAAGGGGGAGTGGGGAAAACAACCACCGCTATTAACGTGGCCGCAGGCTTGTCTGAACTCGGCTATTTTGTATTACTCGTTGATATGGATCCACAGGGCAATGCCACGAGTGGGTTAGGCATCGGGCGAGAAGAGATTGTTCCTCATGGCATATACGAAGTGTTAGCAAAACAAAAACGATTTCATGATGTGGTACACAATACCACGCACGAAGGGTTACGCTTGGTGCCAAGTACGGCAAATTTGGCAGGTGCCAATATTGAACTTGTCGACATCGAACGTCGTGAACATCAACTGCATGATGTATTGACCGAGGCAGAGCATGCCTATGATTATATTATTATCGATTGTCCTCCATCACTGGGATTGTTAACCATTAATAGTCTCGTTGCGGCTGATGAAATTCTTATTCCGGTACAAGCAGAATACTATGCGCTTGAAGGGTTGGGCCAACTGTTGTCAACTATCACGCTGATTCAACAACACATGAAACAAGAGCTGTCTATTTTGGGTGCTGTCTTAACCATGTACGACAAACGCACCAAATTATCCGATGATGTGTTAAACGAATTATATAGGTATTTTCCCAATACTATTTTCCGTTCGGTTATTCCCCGCACTGTGCGTCTAGCCGAAGCGCCTAGTTTTGGAAAATCAATTTTTCAGTACGATCCACGAGGAAAAGGCTCCAAAGCATACGAACGGTTGGCACGAGAAATTGTGGAGAGTGCGCAGGCCGAACGTGTATCATAAAACAGCATATGTGAACGAGTGGATTCCCGCTTTCGCGGGAATGACAAACAACATTCATCATCATTATTCTCTCAACCTATGGCACTTGGCAAAGGACTCAATTCACTTATTCCACAAACAAGCCCTCGTAAGGTACTCCGCAAAGAAACCACTCCACCTGGCACCGAGCGTATTTGGCATATTCCACTTTCTGAAATCGTGCCAAACCCACACCAACCAAGAAAACATTTTTCTCATCAAGATTTAGAAGATTTGGTGGCGTCTATTAAAAAACATGGGGTCATGCAACCAATTACCGTGACCGAGCATACAACGGGCGGATATGAACTCATTGCGGGTGAGCGCCGATATCGCGCGAGTCAAATTGCTGGTATGCCCACCATCCCGGCACTTGTCCGCCAGGCAAGTGAGCAAGAAAAATTGGAGCTTGCGTTAATTGAAAATATTCAACGTCAAGAATTGAATCCTATTGAAGAAGCCTTTGCCTATACACGTTTAATTGAGGAATTTGGTCTCACCCAAGAAGCCGTAGCCGAACAAGTAGGAAAAAGTCGCCCTGCCATTGCCAACACCGTTCGGTTGCTTGATTTACCAGACGTTATTCAAAAAGCATTAATTGATGGGCAAATCAGCATGGGAAAGGCACGCGCACTCTTAGGGCTCAAAGATACCGCCGAACAATTGGCAGTATTTTCACAAATGATTGGCGAAAAAGTAACAGTGCGAGATGTAGAAAGAACGGTGGCGTCGCAAGGATCAGCATCTCGCAAAGGCTCGGTGCGACGAGATCCCAATATTTTATCTCAAGAACAATTAATTGAAGAGAGGTTAGGCGCCAAAGTGCGGATTAGTCAAAAAGGGGAGCGAGGGACAATTACGATTGAATACCATTCTAAAGATGAATTAAAACGGTTGATTGAAGAGTTACAATAACCCAGGCTTCGTCCGGCTCCGCTGCGCTACGCACGGACTATGCCGGGCAGGGATCATGGAAAGGAAGTATTATCTATAATTTTTCTTAAAAAAATACCCTTTGATACTCTCAGGGTATTTTTTAGTATATGGAGCTTGCCCTGCCTACCGGCAGGCAGGCCGGCGTAGTCCCGACTCTGTCGGGACGAAGCCGGGTTATTTTTTCGGAAACACCGAAGCAAACCACTGAGGTAATTTTCTTTTTTTGTTATACATTCTAATATGTGCTTTTGCTGTTTGTGTTTTTACAAAATTAATCCAATCTTCATTTGGGCCTTTTCTATTTTTATCAATTTGAATTTCGATCACATCACCATTTTTTAATTCACTATCCAAGCTCACCATTTTGTCATTCACGAGTGCACCGGTACACTTGTTGCCAATTTCTGTATGAATGTGATAGGCAAAATCAACCGGCGTGGCGCCCTCTGGTAAGTCAATGACATCGCCTTTTGGCGTAAACACAAAAATGCGTGTTTGCAAAAAGTTTACTTTAATTTCTTCTAAATCAGATAATTTGGTCAATACTTCTTTTTGAATTTCTGCTAATTCTTTTGCCCATTGTATTTCTTTTTTGGGTGCATGAGAGCCTTTTTCATTGTAATGCCAGTGCGCAGCAATACCAAAGTTTGCTTCTTCATTCATCTCTTTTGTCCGAATTTGGAATTCAACTATTTGGCCTTCTTCGCCAAGCACCGTTGTGTGAAGTGATTTATACCCATTTGGTTTGGGTTGCGAAATGTAGTCTTTAATTCTGCCACGCATGGGTTTCCATAATTTATGTAAAATGCCAAGTGCGGCATAGCAGTCGGCAACAGTCGGGACAATCACACGAATGGCAATTAAGTCGTATACTTGATTGATATTATTATCTTTGCGTTCTAATTTTTTATATAAACTATACAATCGTTTATTTCGACCATAAATTTCAATCATCGGAATGCCTGCTGCTTGCAATTCTTGTTTCGTCATGTCTTCTACTTTTTTAAAATATTCTTGGGTGCCTTTTGTTTTTTCATCTCGAATATGCAAAATGCGCTGATATTCTTTTGGGTATACGTATTGAAATGATAAATCTTCCAGTTCTCCTTTTATTTCATCCATGCCAAGGCGGCTTGCAATGGGGGCATAAATTTCTAAACTTTCAAGTCCAATACGATAGGCCTTTTGTGGGGGGAGAGCCCCAAGTGTTTGGAGGTTGTGAATTCTGTCGGCAAATTTAATAATCATTACCCGAATATCTTCGGCCATAGCCACAAACATTTTTCTGAGGTTTTCAATGTACCGTTCTACTCCACGGTATTTTAATTTTCCCAATTTCGTAATCCCTTCTACCAAGCTTCGTATTTCTTTGCCAAAATTTTTTTCTACGTCGTCGAGGGTGACGGGGGTATCTTCTGGCACATCATGGAGGATCGTGGCTGTGATAATAACAGGGTCAATACGCATGTTTGCCAAAATATGGGCCGCGGCCAAGGGGTGGGTAATATACGGTTCACCAGATTTGCGGAATTGGCCTTCGTGGGCATTGGCTGCAAAGTCGTATGCAAGGCGAACTATATCAAGGTCGGCCTCGGGATCGTAGGTTTTTATTTTGTTCAGAAGGTCCTCAATAGTCTCTTCTTTTTGTGTTTGTATAATGTCTTGCATACGGGAAGATGGATACTATTACAGCACTATCTATACCATTTTTTGTAATTTTTAGCAAGAACAATTACTTATTTATTTGCTTATTTAAGCCATTTTTTTATTATTTTGTGAGGCTGTATTGACAAAAGGCGTTTTTTGTGCTATTATAGTGCCAAGTGATGCTTAGGTAAAAACCCAAACGCTAAAAGAAAAACCCTCCGTCCGCGGAGGGTTTTTCTTATTTTCTTGCTCTACTCCTCTTGAATAATTGCGCTACTATGATATACTTTTTTTTGTAGCAGGTACGAGGGCCTTTGCATCACCCATGGCATTCGGGTATACCTCCTTGCTACACCAAAGACATTCTTGTTTAGCGCAAGAATGTTTTTTTAACCCTCGTCTTGAGGAGTTCCACCCTCTTGAGCTCGGCTATACGTACATTCTTTATTTGAACAACGAACGGTTTCTTTTGCCCCATACACGAGTGGTGCCGTACACGTAGGACATGCCTCACCAATGGGTTTGCTCCACAGAGCGTTTTCACACTCAGGGTATTTGTTGCAGCTAAAGAAAGGTTTTCCTCGTTTGGTTTTTTTCTCGACAAATTCACCTTTGCCACACTTGTTGCAAGGAACGCCTGTCTTTTTTTCTATTTTTTTAATGTTCTTACAATCAGGGTACCCAGAGCAGCCTAAAAATGACCCAAATCGGCCGCGTTTCATGGCAAATGGCTTGCCACAGAGTTCGCACAATTCTTCGGTAAGTGTGGCTTCTAATTTTGCTTCGTCTCCCACGGGTTTGGTGGTTTTACACTCAGGGTAGTTGGAGCAGGCCATGAATTTACCAAAGCGGCCCATTTTGATGACCATTGGGTTGGTACATTTCGGACATTTTTCATCCGTTGCTTGTTCGGTTAATTCTTTTTTTGACAAGATATCACTTTTGGCAAGTATGGCTTCGTGGAATGGGTGATAGAATGTTGAAATAATGGGTTGCCAATCTTTTTTGCCCGCAGCAATTTCGTCTAAATTTTCTTCCATGAGGGCCGTAAACGAATAGTCTACGATATTGGGAAAATGTTCTACCAACATGTCATTGACCAGTAGGGCAATTTCAGTTGGTTTTAATCGTTTATTGTCTACACGCTCTACATATTGGCGTGCTTCAATCGTGGCAATGGTTGGTGCATAGGTTGATGGGCGACCAATACCATGTTCTTCGAGGGCTTTGACCAATGTTGCGTCAGAATATCGAGCGGGGGGTTCTGTGCTATGTTCTGTTGCTGTTAATTCGTTACATACGAGTGTATCACCTTGTTGTATTGGCGGCAGGGTTTCTTCTTTTAATAATTTGGGGTACAGATGCATCCATCCGTCAAATAACACAATTTGTCCCGTTGCACGAAAGGTGTATGTATCTTCGCCAATAGGACCCGTGGCAATATCAATGGTCGTACGGTCAAGCAGGGCATCTTTCATTTGTGTGGCTACCGATCGTTTCCAAATTAATTCATATACTTTTAATTGTTTTGGTGTAAGGTATGGTTTTACTATTTCAGGCGTTCTCGTTGGATCGGTGGGACGGATAGCTTCGTGTGCTTCTTGTGCATTTTTTGAGCTACTTTTGTACACACGAGATGTTTCTGGTACATATCTTTTGCCATATGCTGATTCAATATGTGCTCGTGCTTCGGTAATAAATTTTTCAGATAAGTTGACCGAGTCGGTACGCATATAGGTAATAAGTCCAACCGTGCCTGTTTCTCCAATCGCAATCCCTTCGTAGAGTTGTTGTGCTATACGCATGGTATCTTTTGACGAATACCCATATTTATTGTTTGCTTGTTGTTGTAATGTAGACGTACGGAATGGAGGAGGTGCGGTTCTTTTTGTTTCTTTTTTTGTAATAGCGGCTATGGTATATGTGGTTTGTTGTAGTGCTGTATGTAATTCGTCGGCAGCTTGTTTGGTTCCAATATAAAACGTATCAAGTGTTTTTCCATTTTTAGCAAATAAACTTGCAGGAAATACTTGATCTTTGTGTGTTTCTTTTTCATGAAACATTCCTTCAATTGTCCAGTATGCTTGTGGTATAAACGCAAGAATTTGTCTTTCTCTTTCAACCACTAAGCGGAGTGCTACCGACTGAACACGACCAGCAGAAAGACCTCGTGCAATTTTTTGCCATAAGAGGGGAGAAAGTTCGTACCCCACTAAGCGATCCAAAATGCGGCGTGCTTGTTGTGCATCGACAAGTGGCATGTCAATGTGTCGTGGATGTGCTAACGCTTCTTTAATTGCCTGTTCAGTAATTTCGTGAAATACAATGCGTTGTGCTTTTTCGGGAGCAATGTCAAAAATTTCAGCCAAATGCCAAGAAATCGCTTCTCCTTCTCGATCCTCATCGGTTGCGAATATAATTTCTGTACTTTTTTTTGCTAACTCTTTTAATTTTTTTACCTGATCTTTTTTATCTGTTGGAATAAGATATTGAGGCAAAAAAGTACCCCCTTCAATATCGACTCCCATTTTACTTTTTGGCAAATCGCGAATATGACCAAAAGAAGAGGCTACGGTATAGCTTTTTCCTAAAAATTTGGCAATGGTTTTTGCTTTGGTAGGGGATTCTACAATAACGAGTTTTGGCATAGAAAAGGGTCTAAAAAAGGGGAACGGGGTGAGAGAAAATGTATGAAATTATGCTTAGTTACGCTTATTTTTTCTTTTTACATAGGGCCGAGGTGTTGCCCAAGGTTTGAGCTTATGCAAAGAAGTAAGAAATGTCAAGGGTTTGGTATTATGGAACATTGAACAGGATTGATAAAGATTGAGAATAAGACTAAGACTACCAATCGCAATCTTATTCTGGATCTCAATTCAAAAAATTTGTGTTCCATGCTCCATGTATCGTGGTCCATGATTTTTGAATAGTATATCACACGATAAAAAAATACGCAGTGTTGCTGCGTTATTTTTTGTTTGTCTGTATACTGTGTTTCACTTCTCCACTTAAAAAAATAGAACCGGTGACAAGAAGAATATCGTTTTTGCGTTGTTGCTTTTTTGCAAAGACCAGCGCATCTTTTGGTGATAAAAAGAGTTCTGTTTTTGTGTGAGGCATGTGTTTTTTTATGAGAAGAGCAAGTGCATGTGGTGCGGCAACAGTTCTACTTATGTTGATGGTGTTGCGGGTACAGGCTACACTGCTTGGGGAAAGCTCCGACAGGATTTTTATCATGGTGGTGATATCTTTATTTTCTGAAAAACCAACAATAAGATGAATGCTACTTTTTTTCTTTTGATTGCTTTGGATTTTTTTTATGGTGTTGACCGTGGATCGAATTTTATCTTCGTTATGCGCACCATCACAAATAATAATGGGGGATTGCTGTACGACTTCCATACGAAGCGGTTGGTTGGCTCCGGCAATTCCTTTTTGGATTGTTTGTTGTGGTATTCCGAGCTTCGTTGCTACGTCAATGCAGAGCGTGGCATTATGTATTTGATGTGTGCCGAGTGAGCGAAGAGTGTAGGTATTTTTTTTGTATACAAAAGTGCTCGCATGGAGGGTTTCTTTTGTTACTCTGTATGTTGGTTGGTGGAATATGATGGGTGCCTGCTTTTTATTGGCCTCTGTTTGTATAATCTGGAGTAACGATTTTTTTGTTTCTGCTGTATACACCGTGCACCCTTTTGTAATAATGCCGGCTTTTTCGTATGCAATTTCTTGTACGGTATTGCCAATAATTCCTAAGTGATCGCGACCAATGTTGGTAATAATGGCTATGTCTTTTTTTGGAATACAGTTGCTGGCATCATAGCGCCCACCGCAGCCAACTTCAAGTACTACCCATTGTGTTTTTTTTTGTGCAAACCACAAGAGTCCAATAATTTCTGTGATTTCAAAAAAAGATGGCATGTCATAGGTGGATGTACGAAGGTAGGTATCTAACATTGGAGTTATCTGTGTAACAATGTCAGCAAATTCTTTTTTTGTCATTTGCTTTCCACCATATTTCCACCGTTCGGTAATATCGATAGCGTGTGGCGAGTAACTGGAGCCTACTTTTTTACCTGCGGCATGGAGAATGCTATGCATATATGTGACCGTGGATCCTTTGCCGCTTGTTCCTGTCACATGAATATAGTGGGGGATTTTTTTTTCGGGTCGTCCAACCAATTCGAGTAATGCATCCATACGTTTCATGGCAAAGGCACATTCTTTTGCACTCGCCATGTATTCTTTGCGGGGCAAGTTGATAAGAGAAAGAATGAATTGGTAGCTTTCGGTAAAATTCATAATTATTTTTAAGATAGATTCTATTGTTTGGTATAGAGCATGCCACCATGATGCTTCACGAGTGCATTCATTTCCATTATGGTGAGGCGACCGCTCAGCTCAGCTATTTTTATATTGAGTAGTTTCCCTAATGCATCGATATGCAGAGGTTCTTTTGATAAGTAGGCGAGAATTGTCTGTTCTTCTTTTGTTGCATGTGGAATAGGCGTATTTGTAACATACGTAGGGCTTGTTTGCAACCCAAGAATTTCTTGTATGTCTTTGGGTGATTCGGTAAGGTGTGCCCCTTGTGCAATGAGCTGGTTATTGCCTTTGCCTTTTGGTGAAAAAATATTGTGTGGAACGGCAAATACCTCGCGATGCAAGTCTAATGCAACTTGTGCGGTAATAAGGGCACCCGATTTTTCTCCGGCTTCAATAATGAGTGTGGCACGCGATAACCCTGCAATAATTCTATTTCGTTTGGGAAATGAATAGACCGTGGGGAGTGTATATGGTGGATATTCTGATATGAGTGCACCGC
>JAGOTR010000045.1 GCA_018061685.1 Candidatus Magasanikiibacteriota bacterium | reverse complement strand
AGCAACCCATGCTAGGCTTTTTTTTATATTCAAGTATATATTTTTTTTGCGGTGTGAGCGGGGTGTTTGGGGAGGGCCATGGGTGGGGGGGAAACAGTTCGTAATTACGCCGCGGAGACGCGGATTTTTTGTTGGTCGAAAAGAGGTATGTGGGTATATATTTCTTTTCGATTCGCAAAGAGGGTTGCGATTCGGCGTGTGAGCGATTGCTCATATGTGTTTCTTTGATCTTTCAAATGGCAATCCCCGATGACTATCGGGGTGGAGAAATCCATGATTATCACTCGTGGAATCATGAACAATGTATTGCCCTTGGTCACTCGGGGCTTGGGAAACGATGCGTTGGTCTTTCAGCTGTTGCGGTTCATTGCTGAGGAACAGTACTCTGTTGGTACTGCGAACATCACTCTGACCGTTCGGGTCGGAGCACGAGAAGTAACGCTTCGCGGAACTGGAAAGGGAGCATTGGATGCGCTGTGCCAAGCGTTCCAGTCTGCCTACTCGAGCGAGCATCCCTCGCTTCGTGGCATCCAGTTCAAGTCTTTTCAGGCAGTGAACGTGCCGAGCACGGGTGCACGAGGTGGTAGCGGCGCGGATGCACAGGCGTCTGTGACGGTCGTCTTCTCCACTTCCCAAGGTGAAGCAATCTCGTTTCAAACGACTGCTGCTTCCGTCAATGCTGCCAGCTGCGCGGCCGTGATCGAGGCCTTCCAGTTTTTCATCAACGCGGAGCGAGCCTACCGAAAGATTTCCGATGCGATCAAGGATGCTCGTCGTCGGGATCGTGCAGACTTGATCCAAGGGTATCAAGGGCAGCTTGCTACCCTTGTACAGTGGATCAATTATGAAGGGGTGGTTTCGGGACGATAGTCCTCTCACCACCCTCACCCTGCCCCCCCGAACACTGTGTGTACAGGTTCGGGGGCTTCAAAAATTACTTTGTCTATCGAAGAAAAGAAAAAATATGTATTATTTTTTTTCTTCGATTCGCAAGGGAGTTAGGCGAATTGAATCAACGACAAACCACAATGGTCATCTGGGTGGGGTCAAATAATAAAAAAAGCCTTGTTGAAGGGCTCTTTTTTATTTAATTGATTGGTATCGCGTGTGCCATGTTTATAACACTTTTTTCTTAATTTCTTCAATCACCATCTCCTCAGCTTCTTTCAAACTTTTGCCTGTAATAATAAACGATACTTGTCGAGCGTCTCCTGTTGGAGAAAATGCAGCCGCAAGTTTTTTTGAGTTATATTCTTTCTCGGTATACAAAATTCCATGAATTGTTTCTCCTTCGTGGTGTGGATGTTCGTGGAGGAGTAATGTCATTTTTTCGTCGGGCGACGTGGCAATAAGTTCGTCAATAATATCATACAACTCTTGTTCCCCTGCACCTGACCGTGCAAAATCTTCGCGTGTAATAGTACTTGAAATAAGTCCCAATTCTTTTTGATAATTTAAATGAGCCAATGCTTGCCCCCATAAGCGAAGGGTGGCGAGGGATTTTGTTTGGTACAGTTCTTGAATAATCCGTTGCCGTTCTGCCCCTCTATCCACCAACGTACTTGCCATATGTAACGAATGTGGGCGAATATGTGGTGTTTTAAAACTATTGGTTGCCGCAATCATACCGGTTAACAGCGCCGTTGCAATATCTTTGGTCACGTCATTTTTTTCTATTTGCAGCAAAAGATTTGCCACTACTTCTGCCGTAGACGAGGCCGTGGTATTTACTATATTTACTTGACCATACTGTTCGTTATCTGGTTTGTGATCAATGTTAATAATAGGGACTTTGTAAAACAGGTCACTATTTTTTTTGTACGCAGCACCCAGACTATCAAGATCCGGGGTGCTGATGGTAATAATTAAATCATACCGAAATTCAGATTGTGCGGTTTTCACGTGGTCTTGTGTCAAAAATCCAGTTTTGGGCGTCACAAAAATATGGAGCTGTTGATCTTTGACATCGTAACTTAATTCTTCAATACCCGCATCTTGAATATCGAGGGTAATAATAAATTTTTGCAGGTGTGGAATGGTAGGAAAAATTTTTTTGGTTTCGGGTAAAAACAAGAATTTTTTTGGAACAATAATTGCATCCGAAACGATTTCTACTTGTTTTTTTTGTTTTTGCAAAAAAGAAGCCAGTGCAGATGCGCTGGCGATGGGGTCACCCTTGCCTGGGTTACCAAAAATAATAAGGATGTGTTTTGCCCCTTCAATGAGTTGTTTTACTTGTGCTTCTTGTGTTAAAGCCATAGTAGAGTTACACACGATTGAGGAGTGTATCACGCGCCTTTTTTTGTGTCAAGAGAGGCAAAAAATTAAAATATGGCAGCATGGAACATGGAGCATTGAACACAAATGAGGGTTGTGTCATCCCCGAAAGACCACACGCAGTGTGGCTTATCGGGGATCCACTCATTCTATTTGACGAGTGGATTCCCGCCTTCGCGGGAATGACACAAAGGATCTCTCTTTGTGTATTTCGTGTTCAATGCTCCATGTTCCATGCTGTCATGTGTCCATTGATTTTTCCTAAAGATAATTGTACTATACTTTCGTATGAAAGACCTTCCAAAGGCCTACGAGCCAAAACAATACGAAGATGATATCTATAAAAAATGGGAAGACAGTGGGTTATTTAACCCCGATGTTTGTGTTGCACAAGGCGTCACAAAAGATGATGCAGATACGTTTAGTATTGTCCTTCCTCCACCAAACGTGACCGGAACACTCCACATGGGCCATGCGGCCATGCTTGCGATTGAAGACGTGATGATTCGATACCGCCGTATGAAAGGCGACAAAACCTTGTGGCTGCCGGGAACGGATCATGCGGCGGTTGCGACCGAATCAAAAGTAGAGCAATTACTTATAGACAAAGGCATGAAAAAACCCAAACAAGAATTGGGTCGAGAACCATTTTTGCAAGAAGTGCGTGATTTTGCCAAAGCGTCGCATGACACCATTGTCAATCAAGCACGCAAAATGGGATCGTCGCTCGACTGGAGTCGTGAGGCGTTTACTATGGATCCCGTACCAAATAAAGTAGTGCGATCTGTATTTAAAAAAATGTACGACGACGGGCTTATTTATCGTGGGTACCGCGTAGTGAACTGGTCGGTAAAAGGGCAGTCCACCTGTAGTGATGATGAACTCGTGCATGTGGAGCGACCCGGCAAATTATATTACTTTAAATATAGTCACGATTTTCCTATACCCATTGCCACCACTCGCCCCGAAACCAAGCTCGGCGACACCGCGGTTGCTGTTCACCCCGAAGGCCGTTGGAAACAATATATTGGTCAAACATTTACTATTCCGAACTTTGGTCAGGCTGGCCATACGCTTACCCTAAACATTTTTGGCGACGACGGCGTTGACGATAGTTTTGGTACAGGCGCACTTGGTGTGACGACCGCTCATAGTCAAACAGACTTTGACATGTATCAAAAACAAAAAGCTCTCGGCAACGACATTGGGCTTATTCAAGTGATTGGCGAAGATGGCAACATGACCGCGAATGCAGGGGCAGACTATATGGGTCTTTCTGTTGTTGATGCCAGACAAAAAGTAGTCGCTTGGCTTGATGCGCAAGGGCTTTTAGAAAAATCAGAAGATATTGTACAAAATGTTGGTACGTCGGACCGGTTTAAAGATGTGGTAGAACCATTGCCAAAAACACAGTGGTTTATTGACGTGAATAAAAAATTTGTTCTGCCATATTCTGAACTGACCGGTATTGAAAATGGGCAAGAAGTAACGCTCAAAGAATTGATGCAAACAGTTGTGCAAAGCAAACAAATTACCATTGTTCCCGATCGATTTGAAAAAACGTATTTTTACTGGATTAACAATTTACGCGACTGGTGTATTAGCCGCCAAATTTGGTATGGGCATCAGATTCCTGTGTGGTATAAAGGGGCAACGCAACCAACTGAGATAACCTACTTTGTGCATGCCACCACAACAGATAATGAAGCCGGCAATATGAGTGGTCACAGTGACCCCAAACTCTCTCAGCTTGGTGGAAAGCAGGCAATGGAATTAAAAGAACTATTGAAAGATCAAGATTTTGATATTGTCATCACGTCTGATTTAGAAAGGGCCACCGACACGGCTCGTATTGTGTTTGGCGACAAAGACGTGGATATTATCTACGACCCTAGACTCCGAGAATGTAATTATGGCGATTTAAATGGGCAACACGAATCAAAAAAATTAGAGTCTGATGCGTACTATATTGGTCATGCATATCCAAACGGGGAATCATACACGCACGTAACCGCTCGGGTTGCCGAGTGTTTAGCCGACATGCAAACTCGTTTTGCTGGAAAAAAAATTGCGGTGCTCGGCCACCGATGGACACAGAACGCCATCGAAGTGCTGTTAAACCAAAAATCTTGGACACAAGCAATTGCCGAAGACTGGCGACATACCAAGCAATGGCAACCAGGGTGGAAATATAGTTTGAACCGTATTACCTATGCAGCGACCGAAGCACCCAAAGGCGACGGCTGGATACAAGATTCCGATACGCTTGACACCTGGTTTTCGGCTGGCCTGTGGACATTCTCAACGCTCCTCGACAGAGG
>JAGOTR010000044.1 GCA_018061685.1 Candidatus Magasanikiibacteriota bacterium | reverse complement strand
CGTAAAAGTTGATCACCAATCACCCAATATGTTCTTTTTTCTGGAAGAGTATTCAAAAAGCGGATGAGCTGTATTGAAAGATAATAACATCGTACTTTCAGATCAGTTTGAGAATTTTGAGTTGTATTTTTGACTTTTTCCATTTGAATTTTGATTTAAGAAAGTATTGTTTTAAGTTCATGTAAATCACTCTGCCACTCTTTCCCATCAAACCATTCCAACCCAGAAAATTGCAATTTATATGTGTCACTAGGACGTTGTGCTGAACCAAGATAAATATATGTTTTATCAAACGCTTGTGCGTGAAGTATTGCACGAAGCATCATACCCATACCCATATCTTTTGGAGAAGCAACAAGATCATAAAATGGATAGGAGTAGTGGAGGAGTGTATCTGATTCAAAACAAATTGAGTAGCCAAGTGTCTTACCCAGCATGCTATATACAAGAAGGGTATTAAAATTACTTTTGCTTTCATCTGTTAAAAGCTCTTTTATTTTATTTGCCGAAAAAACACCCGTACCAAATTTTGTGTCATAAAAATCTTTGGCTAATTTTCCAATGGTCCAGTCATATTTGGCGTAGGGGAGTGATACTTGCAAAAGGTCAAGCCCTTCTGTTTTTTTGAGAATCCGTTTATTTTCACTCGATAATGCAAATTGAGAGAGGTCAATACGAACGCTTCTTGTCTGATCCATCGCACCTTTTTCTGTACGAGTAAAAACATACCCCTTGTCGTAGAGAAGTGTGATATTTTGGAGAGAAAAGTCTGTTATTATTTTTTTATCCCAATACAAATATTCCATAAGGCAGGATCTTCTTTCGGGGGTTATTCTTCTTTGGTCAGTTCAGGTTTTGGTGAGCATTGATACCCGCCATCAAGGCATACTTGTTCGCCGTTTGATTGAATACATACCGGAGTGAGTTCAATACTTTGGCAATAGGGATCGGCTTCACAGGTATCTGCCGCTGTATGTTGCCGACAGCGTTCTTGGTGTTGTTCTTGTGAGAGTTTGGGCAAGAGGATAGTCTTTGCGGAATCCTGTGATGTTTGTCTAGAAAAAAAGACGATAAAGACAATGCTGAGTGATGCCAAAAGTCCCATACCACAGATGAGTGCAATTTTTTTCATATTAAAATAAAGAAATCCAAATGCCTAACAGCACCGCCGATGTGTGAATAATCCAAAACCGCATGACGGTTTTTTCTTCACTCCACCCACGGAGTTCAAAATGGTGATGAATAGGTGCCATTTTAAAAATGCGTCTGCCCAATATGTATCGGCCGGCTACTTGAATAATGACACTCAAAACTTCGACATAAAAAATGAATGCCAAGAAAGGCAATAAAATCATGCTATTAATAACCATGGCATTGATTGCCAACAGCGCGCCAAGGCCAAGTGACCCCACATCACCCATTTGAAAGCGTGCTGGCCGTATATTAAAATAGGTATAGCTAATGAGTGCGCCAGTAGTCGTTGCGTTTAAAATTGTCATTTCTTCAAACCCTTTCATCCAACTAATCAGTGTCAATGCCGAAAAGGTAATAATCAGTGATCCTCCTGCCAACCCATCCATACCGTCGGCAACATTCACCGCGTTTGCGGTAAACATAACAAAGAAAATAATGAGTGGAATAATCCACCAGCCAATAGAAATACTCATATCAAACGGCAGTGATATGGTACGCCAATGCTCTCCAAGTTTTACATAAATCCACCACGCCGCAATAGCGCCAGCAGCAAATTGGAGTAATAATTTTTCATGCACATGCACGCCTTTGCCTGGGTGAGATCCTAGCCAGAGTGACGCTCGTTTAAATACAGACCAGGGGAGTGTGAGGGTAAGCCATATACGGTGTTTCCAATCTTTGTGCACGCGAATGAGGCGTAAAATATGTTGTATTTTTCTGTGTCTTCGTGCATGCCCGTAAATATGCAACACATCATCCATACCGCCTAATGCGGCAGATAACAGCATGACAGCAATGGGCATCCAGGTAAAGCTGCGTTCCCAGTTCGTTATGACGGTGAAGAGTGCAACGGTTATAATAACCAAAAGGCCTCCCATAATTGGGACGCCCTCTTTTTGTTTTCTGTCGCCAATAGACAACGTCGCATCGTATTCTCCTTGTCGTGTAATGTGAAAACGATACAAAAATTTAATTAAAAGGGGTGCCCAAAGAAATGCAATAACAGAGGCAAGGAGCCCGTAGCCAATAGCCGTGCGTAAAATAGTCGGGTCAATAGAAAGGGTCATAGTGTTTTGAGCCATTCTATCCTATCAGATAGAGGGCTTTTTTTCAACCCGACTTCGTCCCGACTCGGTCGGGACTACGCCGGGCAAGTCCATTTATTCATGTATCAGGGTCTTAAGTCGGCGGATACTGAGGTTGTTGGCTGTTTTTGCTCGAAAGAGTGTTTCGTTTTCGGTGCCTGTTTTGTTGTTTTCTTGCCAGGTTTGTTCTTGAAGTCCTGCGGTTGCATTGTGTATTTGAATTTCCCCCAGTCGTATGCCTGTATCATATTTTCCATCCGTACTCCAATTCAGGCTATGGGCATAGGCAATACGAACAACCGAGTCGCCCTGTGTTTCAACTTCTGTAATAATAAGTACGTGATCAAGGGTATGATCTTTTCCTGTCCCAATCATACATATCATATCTCCTGGTTGCACTTCGGAAAGAGAAATTTCTACAGAATTTTTTGGGTGAGCGAGTGTTTGTACATTCAAATTTTCAACTGGTCGACATGCCGCAATAATGCGTCTTAACCCTTTGGCAAAAGGGAAATGGAGTATTTTTTTGAGAGGTTTCTTTTTTTGTGCGGCGACTTCTGCTTCGAGCATATAATACATAAATGCAGAGCAATCTACCCCGAGAAAGTGATCAACTAAAAATTTTTTTGCTTGTACAGCATCTAATTTGGTTAAGTCAATTTTTTCTCGAAGTCCAATCAAAAGTGCTTCTTCTTCAATATCTTCCGGGCTTCCTTTGCCAATAAGTACGCGAAGCGCACCGCGGATATTTGTTTTTTTATTATTAAAATACGGGCAACGAACCGTGGTGTTGCCTATGACAATGGCTTGGTAGTGCTTGAGTACGTTCTGTGTTCCGGGGTTAATTGTTGTGATCATAGTGTATGTGCGTCAATCGTGTTTTTGCAATAGGTGCCAATCTCGGTATATGTGTTTGGCGTTTGTAATAATCCTGTGTCTGATTGTATGCGAAGTAAGTCTGCTCCCACTTCTTGCGTCACATAGGGAATAGTGTTAAGGCGTCCTTCTGATTGAATCTTTGTTTGTATTCTGGCAACATCAAATTTTTTATGGTGTGACACACGAAGAATAATTTGTGCGCCGGTTTCAAGTGGAATTATTTTTTTCTGTTGTAGAGGAATACCAAATAATGCCGACAGGTGTGCTTCAAACGTGGTCATGGTATTGTTGCCGGTTTTTCTTTTTTCTTGCAGCACTGATTCGTATGTGACAGATGCTGGTTGCCTCGCATTTATTTCTATTAAATACACCTGGCCCGTATTTTTTTCTACCATCACATCAATGCCAAATGCACCACGCCATCCACTCGCTTGCAATCGTTTTCCAATTGCATGGGCAATTTCTTGAAACAGTGCTTTTGCATCGTACGACAGGTTTGTGACGGGGAGTTCCCAATCATTGCCAATGGTTGCAAAACGATTTTCTGTAAATGGTGCAAGGCCAGTAATTTGGTGACTTATGTTGCCCAAAAAAATATCGTCACTCGCGACAATAGTATTATTGGTATACATGTGACCGTCAATATATTGCGTCACACGAGCAGGTCGATTGGGAAATTGTTTTTGAATATGTTCGAGTGTTTCTTTGGTATCAATAAATATGGTGCCTGTACCCGTATGTGTTCTATTGAACTGCAAAATAAATGGTTCATAATTCCATGCAATGTCTTTACACGCTAGTATTTTGTGTGGTGGCAAGTAGCGTTCTAATTCACCTAGCCACGTGACTTGCGATATTTTTTCTTCACATTGTTTGGCAAGGGTCGCCGATGGGTTGAGTAAGTGCCACTCATATTGTGTGGCAAGTCGTTCAATTTGTTCCGTTGGCTTAAATACCACGATATTTTTTTTGGGGCATGTGGCAAGAATTTCGTGAGTAAGGGTGTGTTCGCACAGTTCCCATGTATCAAGAAGACTTGATTCTTCTATGAGTACTATCTGTGTTCGCTTCGCCTGTTGTTGCATAGCCTTGGCAAAAGGGGTGGCATTTGAGATAATGGTGTAACCTGGAATATCCAATCCTAAACCCAAGGCACGTTCAATGTCTCGGGTAATATAGGTAAGCGACTCTTGTTGGATTGTTTGAATAAGTTCGATCATAATTTGTCATCCTGAACTTGTTTCAGGATCTAAATATATACTGAGAGATCCTGAAACAAGTTCAGGATGACATGTATCGCTACTCTTGATTAGTTTTAACTAAGGGCACTTAAGTATAGTATACAAGAGGCATATTTTGCAATTGCTATGGAACAACTCTATACCACACTCAAAACTTATGGAAAAGTGCGTTTGAATGAACCACTCGGGAAGCATGCAACCTGTAAAATTGGG
>JAGOTR010000043.1 GCA_018061685.1 Candidatus Magasanikiibacteriota bacterium | reverse complement strand
TATTTGGGAAGATGCCTATAGCATTATGCAGTATGATCATGAAAAATTTGGCTCGCTTATATTATACGATGAGGGTGATATTGATGCAGCACTTCGTATGTGTGTGGGAGTCGATTATCGTGAAACCATATCGATTGGAAAGGGGATAGAAGCTGTATTTAAAGATGCCGGACATATTTTTGGTTCGGCCTTTATTGAACTTCACGCTGATGGAAAAACCGTGTGTTATTCGGGTGACATGGGGAATAACAACGTGCCAATTTTAAAAGAAACCGATCAGCTGGGTGCCGTGGATGTGCTCTTGTGTGAATCAACCTATGGCGACAGAATTCACGAAGATGAACGTACCCGAAAAGAAATGCTCCTCGAAGTGGTGCGTGAAGGGGTAGCCCGTGGTGGAGCCATTCTTATGCCTTCATTTTCTCTTGAACGGACACAAGAAATTATTTATTTGTTAGATGAATTATTTGAAACAGATAAAACATTGCCAGACATTCCTATTTTTGTTGATAGCCCACTTGCTATTCACGCATTTCCTATTTATAAAAAATATACCGAATATTATGACGAAGCGGCAGCCGAGCTCTATATGAAAGGTGAGGATTTTTTAGATTTTGAACGATTAACATTAACGGCAACCAAGCAGGAGTCAATGAAAATAAACAGTGTGCCAAATCCCAAATTAATTATAGCTGGCTCTGGCATGATGAATGGCGGGAGAATTTTGCATCACGCAAAACGATATTTATCCGACCCCAATACCACACTGGTGATTGTCGGGTACCAAGCGCAAGGAACACTGGGGAGAAAATTATACGAAGGCGCGGAACGGGTGACGATTCACGGTGAAACTATTCCCGTAAAAGCGCATATAAAAGCCATTGGTGGATTGTCGGCACATGGGGATCAAAAAAAATTACTTTCTTGGATTCGGAATGCAGAACAATTGCCCAAAAAAGTGTACTGTGTGCATGGGGAGCCTCATGCTGCCACAGAATTGGCACATTTGTTGCGTGACGAATTGCATATAGGGGTGTTTGTGCCCGAAGAAAGAGAAACAATTGAGGTTGATACCTAACGACGCAATTTGGTTGTGAGAGGGTCTCATCGGCAGGAGTTTTTTGCCATTTTGAGATTGTTGTGTTAGTATTTATTTTGCTTATTTTAGGCAAGTATATGAAATTTCAACTCGTTTCCGACTACAAACCAGACGGTGATCAACCCAACGCAATACAAGGGCTTGTTTCTGGTATTCAAAACAATTTCAAACGCCAAACACTTCTGGGGGTGACGGGTTCTGGAAAAACATTTACCGTTGCCAATGTTATTGAACAGGTACAATTGCCAACGCTCGTCATTGCACACAACAAAACATTGGCCGCACAACTGTGTAACGAATTTCGAGAATTTTTTCCGAATAATGCGGTGGAATATTTTGTGAGTTATTACGACTACTACCAGCCAGAAGCCTACATGGCCCATTCAGATACGTATATAGAAAAAGAAGCACAGATTAACGAAGAAATTGATCGCCTCCGCCATGCATGTACCCAAGCATTACTCACACGAAAAGATGTGATTATTGTGGCGTCAGTCTCTGCCATTTACGGGTTGGGCTCGCCAAAGGAATATGAAAAAATTGTGCTTCATCTCCGCAAAGGGCAAGAGCTCGACCGCCGTGGCATGATGGAACAACTCATTGACATGCAATTTGAACGCACCAATTCCGACCTCACGCGCGGGACATTTCGTATGCAGGGACAAGTGTTTGAAATTATGCCTGTCAATGAAGAAAAAATATATCGATTTGAAATTTCAAAATATATTGACCTGATTGAAATGCTCGACCCAGTGACGCGAAAAGTACAACGCGAGCAAGAGGATTTTTGGTTGTTTCCCGCCAAACATTATGTGGCGGGCAAAGAAGCACGCGAACAAGCGTTTCATAAGATTAAATCAGAATTACAAGAACAATTAGAAGTATTTAAAAAAGAAGGCAAGCCACTTGAGTACGAACGGTTAAAACGAAAAGTGCAATATGATTTAGAACTTATTGCCAATTTAGGCTACTGCAACGGCATTGAAAATTATTCTCGCCACTTTGATGGGCGTGCGCCTGGTGAGCCGCCATTTACCCTGTTAGATTATTTTGCCTATGCCGGGGGGAATGAAGGGGGAAAATTTTTAACCGTGGTGGATGAGTCACATGTGACACTGCCACAAATTCGTGCCATGTATCAAGGTGACCGTGCACGCAAAGATAATTTGGTCAATTACGGATTCCGATTACCATCGGCACGCGACAATCGCCCACTGACTGGGGACGAGTTTTTTGAACGCGTAGACACCATGCTCTATGTATCTGCCACCCCAAGCCAAGTAGAACTCACCGAAAGTGAGCAAGTGGTAGAACAAATCGTTCGCCCAACAGGGCTGGTAGACCCCGACGTTATTATTCGCCCTGTCACATCAAAAGATGGTGGCAACACACAAATAGAAGATGTGATTATTGAAATTCAAAAACAAATAGAAAAAAAAGAACGCACCTTAGTTACCACGCTTACCAAAAAAATGGCCGAAGACGTGACCGAGTATTTGCAAAAAAAGGGGATTCAGGTGCAGTATTTACACAGTGATATTAAAACCATTCAACGTATTGAAATTATTACCGAATTACGCAAAGGCACGATTGACGTACTCATTGGCGTGAACTTACTCCGAGAAGGGTTAGACATTCCCGAAGTATCACTCGTTGCCATTTTGGACACTGATAAAGAAGGCTTTTTACGAAGTGATACCAGTTTAATTCAAACCATAGGCCGTGCCGCCCGAAACGCCAACGGCCGCGTGATTTTGTACGCCGACGAAATGACTGGCTCTATTGATCGTGCCCTACAAGAAACCAATAGACGTCGCACCAAGCAGTTAGCCTACAACGAAAAGCACGGCATTACCCCACAAACCATTCAAAAATCCATTCGAAATATTTTGGAAGAATTTGGTATTTCGGCAACCACGGCAGAAGACGGAGGCAAAAGAAAAAAACAACAGAAGCGAAGAAGTGTTGCCGATTTAGACGTGCTGGGCGACAGTCGACCGATGAAAGAAATTATTCAAGAGAAAAAAGTGCACATGAAAGAGGCTGCGCAGAATTTGGAATTTGAACTTGCGGCTATTTTGCGCGATGAAATAAGGGAATTGGAGTCACGGGAGCGGTTGTCTGAAAGTGGAGCTCTGAAGAAAAAGGGGAGAGTTGTAAAAAAATAGATTGAGAATAAGACTGAGATTATTGGTATAGCATATAGGAAAAAACAGGATCCTTAATCCCTCTTACCTGTCGAGCTTTCCTCTGTATCATTGAATAAAAAAACAGCCATCAATACGATAGCTGTTTTTTATGTTCCCCGAAGTGAGTCGGGGAGGCTCTCTGGTGAACGATGAGGCTTCACAGCCCTGCATTTCTACGGGCTTGCCCGCAGCATTTCACTGGCAGGGATTGCGTGATTCGCATCCATTGTACTTGTTATCGCAGTCGAAGTAGCCCTCGAGGCATTCGGCCACGCATGTGCCTTCGACGCAATGGTTGGTTGCATTGCTCCCCTTGCGAGGAGCGATGTTGCACTCGTGACCGCAAGCTCCGCAGTTCCACGCGTCGTTGCTCAGATCGGTTCGCCACATTTCCCCCTGAGGGGTCGTTTTCCGATCTTCATCGGGTGGGCCACCTGCACCGATGCCGGTCTGCAGGCACCAATCGTCAGGTATCATACCTGGCAACGATTCCAGTGGCTCGTTGCACATCACGAGGAATGGGAAAAAAAAGATTAACCTACGCATGAACACTCCTTTTTCGGTGACACTCTTTCATGGCTGAAAGAGCAGTCTATATAACCATATGTGGTCTAGTATGTCAAGGTATTGCTGTTTAGAAAAATTCTTTATATATTCCTATTACCTACATACTTTTTTTGTCAAAAGCTATTTTTTATTCTATACTGAGTAAATCTATGAAGCTCTCACTAAAAAAAAATGTACCCATTTTTTTTATTTTCAGTATTGCAATAATAGTTTTATTTTTTTACATTCAATCCCAATTTAACAATCAATCGACTATTTATTCATCACTCGATCAAGTCCCAACCGCTCCCGTGGCATTGGTATTCGGCGCCGGACTCCGGCCCAACGGCACCCCAAGCGACGCACTCCGAGATCGCGTCCTTTCTGCAGTGGATTTATACCAAGCACAAAAAGTACAAAAACTCCTCATGACGGGCGACAATAGTCTTATCAATTACGACGAAGTATCTGCTATGAAAAAACTGGCTGTTGACATGGAAGTACCAGAAGACGATGTAGTGCTCGACTATGCCGGATTTGATACCTATGATAGTTGTTACCGAGCACGAGATATTTTTGGCCTTTCACAGATCATTGCTGTATCTCAAGAATTTCATCTTCCTCGAGTCGTTTTTACCTGTCAGTCACTTGGCATAGACACCGTGGGGTATGTGGCGGATAAACAACCCTATATATCAGCTCGTTTTTGGCGTGTGAGAGAATCACTTGCAAGAGTAAAGGCTTGGGCAGAGGTAAAAATTTTAAAGCCGGAGCCGAAGTTTTTGGG
>JAGOTR010000013.1:15895-18438 GCA_018061685.1 Candidatus Magasanikiibacteriota bacterium | reverse complement strand
GCCACCCGTGGCCCAGGAGACGTGTATGGCACCGCACAAAGTGGCATGATGCAATTTCGTATCGCAACCATGAAAGATACGGCACTTATTCAACTGGCACGTGATAGTGCACGAGGCATTGATTTTGTGACGTACCCACAGTTAAAAAATAAGGTGGCGGAGTGGGAGGGACGGGTGCATTTAGAATAGTAGTTTGAGGGAAATAGGGATTAGGAAATAGGAATTAAGAATTAGGGAACATATTCAATACCCTAATTCCCAATTCCTATTTCCTAATCCCTATTTCTCCAAAACAAAAAATCATCCAGCTCAGCGGGATAATTTTTTTATATATGAATGGGGAACAGGGAATTGCTGCTTGTGGGTGTATACACCAACAGCAGCATTCCCCGTTCGTGATGGCGCTACTATGCGCCGGTAGGACGCCGCGGTCGCCCGTGGCGAAGGTCCACCACAGAAGCCTTGGAGACCTGGACCTTGCCATCACTCAAGGTGATGACACGGCGATGGCATTGGGGACAGGCGCAAAAGCTTTCTTCTCCCTTGGGGGGAGGGGTAAACTCGACTTTGCCTTTGCACTTGGGGTACGGGCATGAACAGATCGTTTGCTTACTCAAGGATTAATCCTTTTACCTGGTTATTTTTTGCGCTCTTAAAGGGCAAACTTTTTTTGTCTTATATCTAAAACAAGAAAAGTTCACCCCCTCCTTTTGTCTCCTTGCGGTTGGATGGGGTGCCATGTATATTTGCCATTCGGCAATATATCCATGAGGGCTTTTTTTGTCGCTGATTGCCGTGGGTGATTAGCCCATTTTTCCTGCGACTTTCTGGGTGGTGCGCGCCTGGATCATGGTCATGGGCGGGTCCTGGAACACCGGTTGCCCACGTTCGAAGGTGATCACGCGCCGGCATTTGGTGCACGTAGTGGCCTGCCTGGTCGAAGCGTCCAAACGGTTTCCACAGGGGCACCCGAGATTGCGGATGGACATGGGAGTACTCCTTCCCTCTGTTGCAACGCCGCCAACCGCGGCAGCGTTTGACACAAGCTAGCAGAGAGTTGCGGTTTTGTCAATCCCCTGTGGGGTATAAAAATTAAGATTGAGAATAAGATTAAGATTTTTGTAAAAATAATTTTGTAAAAAAATACACATTCAAAATTGAACGTGTGATGTTGGCAAATATACGGTGTCTTTTTCTGAAAGAAAAAACACAATATGTTTGCCCCTCCTTTTTCTCCTTGGTGGGGCTTATCGGCGGGTGTCGCATTGTTGCGACATGCTAGCGGGTGGAGGCGGCGGCGTTCCGAGGAGTTGCCCCCATCTGGGTGGCAGCCGGAGTATGCACTGGTCGGATGATCGTCGTGGTGTTGCCCTCCGACACGGTGAACTCCGTGCGGGTCGGGTTGCCGGTATTGCGATGCCTGCTACTATTGCACCTCGGGTTGGTGCACGTAACAGACGTCGTTGTCTGGCCCTGTCTTGGCGGAACGAACGGCGTATTTTGTTGACATGCAGGGCACGGCAGGGTTCGTGGCATGGCCACTCTCCTTTTTGGTCGTACATGTACACTGCGTACATGTTGAAAAATACGGTACGCGAATTTTTGTTTGGTGTCAATAGACTATTTGCAATAAATAAAAAAATACCCTTCGGCACGCTTAGTGTAAAAGGGTATTTATTTTATCATCGGCACTTCTCCTTCCTCTCTTTTCACATTTTTTTGAAAAAGAAAGGAAGGGAGCCGATGAGTGGAATTGTGTGTGGCTCCCGAGGGGGTGGGGTACTAGGCTTGGCGGGAGCGGGCCGCTGCGGGGGGATTGTTGTCGATGATTTCGGAAGAAATGCCTCCACGGATCTTCGCGAGCGCAATCTTCAAGAGACCGAGAACAGTTTCTTCTTCACACCCGACTCGAAATTTCATCTTTTTGCCCCCATCGAACGACACGGGGTTGCCCTCGTTCGTCAAACGAAAGCCTTCATTCGCAGCGCCGGGCTTTGCCCCTTCGATGGTATCTTCCACCGAACCTTTGAGAGCCTTGGGGCAAATGACCACTAGAATGAATCGCGGCATGGTTTTCCCCTTGCCGAAAGAGTTGTTGCCACAAGCCAATTTTTTGGCTTAGGGTTGAGTGTAGGGGAAAGTGCTGGCGTTGTCAACCCGGCTACGCCTCCGCTTCGTCGGGCAGGTTCGTTATGTCATTGCGAGAAATGGAGCGAAGCGGAATGACGAAGCAATCTCTCATAGAGAGTATTATATTAAAACCCTCTATGAGAGATTGCTTCGTCGCCCTGAGGGGCTCCTCGCAATGACATATCCATCTTTTTGTAAAAAACAAAAAATCACTCTTCATCAGAATGATTTTTAAAAACAATAAACAAAAAGTTAATTGTCAATTGTTACCTGTTACTAGTTAACGTCTATGTATGTTTAATCAAATCCTGAATATGCGTCACGGGCAAGACAGTAATATTTTTTTGCGCCTTGGCGCCTTTTGGCGATTTTGTAATCACCCGTTTCATACCAAGGGCGGAGCATTCTTTTAA
>JAGOTR010000013.1:0-15795 GCA_018061685.1 Candidatus Magasanikiibacteriota bacterium | reverse complement strand
CATTTTTATTTGCCCTATTGATTCTTCACCAGAAATATAGAGAGTTTTATTCACACTCACTGCTATTTGCAACGAAAGAGTGGATTTACCAATACCAGGTTCACCACCAAGCAAAATAAAACTGCCCGGCACCATACCACCACCTAACACCCGATTCCATTCGGCAAGAGGCGTTTCAATGCGGCCTTGTTTTTCGAGTGACACATCACCCACGGCGGTTGGTTTTTTCGCCGTGCTTTGTGTGGTTGCTCCGGATTTTTTCTTTATGACAGTTTCTTGTGTGAGTGTACCCCATTTTCCACATTCCAAACAACGGCCAATCCATTTGGTGTATTGAGCGTCACAATTGGCACACATAAATATCGTTTCATTCTGTTTCATATCGCATCAATTCTTTCTATCCGTGGCAAACTGGTATCTAGTAATTCGCACAGGCATTTACTCGGGCTAAATCGGGATTGGCATCTAAACAATTGCAAAAATATTCCATAGCACGTGGCACCCCACCAGGGCCCCCTGCGTAATTTTCAAACAATTTTTCAACACTGCCACCACTGTTTTTATGCGAGCTTTCAATAATAAATAAGGTCGATTCAATGGTTTTATCAGGGTTTAATAAATCGGTAACCGTATACCATCGGCCATTTTGATTTCTTGCCCATTCGGGTCCATTTGGGCCATTGACTAACCGGCTATACGATTTTCCTGGATAAATAGTTACCTGGCCTAATCCTATACCATGTGAAAATCGCCAATCAAGGTTGTAATGGGGTGGGTTATTTAAATCTAATTTATCATCGTTCATAACCACTCGTCCACCGACGCTATGATTATTATGAATACATGGATTGTATGGGGGAGTAATCGCCGTAAATGTGCCGCCGCCATATTTTAGGCCACTCAGTAAAAATCTTCCTCGTGATCCAACGGCAGGGCATTTATCCCCGCGGTGCGTATGGGGATAATTTTCGTCATGTCCCACTTGCAAGCCTTTTCCCCCAGATTCTTTTTTAATAATCGTGTTTAATACACAATAATTAATTTGTGTTTTTTGAGAAATATCACGAATCATTTGATCGGTAATTTGATAATCTTGTGCGGGTGCACTGTGATGAAAGTCTGCGTCAGTAATCGGCACTAAGTTAATTTCACCTAAATCATTGAGGTGTACCATGCCATCTACATAGCTCCCTACCGTTTGGGGTTGAATATATTCGACTTGTAAATGTTTAAACACCACAAGTTGTGGATTGATGCTGTATAAAATAGTATACGACCCAATAGCAAGAACTAATCCAATGAGTGCCCCACCAATTCTTTTTTTTGCACTATCAATAGTACCACTTTCACCACCAGACAACACCCATTGGAGCCCAGAAATAATAATCATAATAACGGCAATCACACTCATGAGTGCAATGCCGTATGTATAGAGTGATGCAATATATTCTCCTAAAAATGGAATGCTAAAATATCTTTTTCCATTTTCTTCTACCACCTTAACATCAGAGAATGATAGCCCCGGAATGCCAATACGAGTGGTGGGTTTTGTTGTGAGATTTTTTAATTCTTCTTCTGATAATACCGTGCCAAAGGGAGTCGATTTACTCGGATCAAATGCGTATACAGGGCCTCGAACACTACTGTTACAAAAATGAAGCCCAAACGATTCTTCGCTGCCATCGGTATTGCACGTCCATGTTTCATTATTTTTTACTTCATAAAAAATAGCACAATGAATATTTTGTTGGCACACACAAAAATCATCTTGGTATTGCGCTACCGAGCTGCCCATGCATTGATCTGTTTTACACTCATCATCACTATCACACGTTGCCCCTATGTCTTTTTTTATTTCTTGTGCATGTACAATACTTGGAATTGAAAGAAAACTGATCGTGATCAGGAGAAGAGATATATTGATGATGCGAGAGAGAAACATATTAAAATTTTACCCTAATTCTTTAATTTCTAATTTTTAATTCCCCAATTAATTTTATTTTTGTATTATTTGGGAATTGGGAAATAGGGATTAGGAATTAAGAATTAGGGATTTTTTTTTACAACCCCAACGACGTTGCCCAGCCTTCGACGCTTTGAGGTGGATTGATTTGAATATTGTTAATAAAAAATGTTGGTACACTTTGAATACCTAAACTTCTCGCAACATCTTCAGTTTGTGTCACATAGGTTTCGGCTTTGCCTGAATTTAAACACGTGGTAAATGCATTTTTTTGTACATTGGGTAATTGTTCCACAATAGCATTCACAATCGTCGGCGACAAATTTTCACTATTGGCGAAGGCAAATGATTGAAATGATTCAAATAGGCCTTGCTCATGCGCGCAAAACGCAGCTAAGTGAGCGGGGCGAGAATTAAATGGAAATGTGGTTACCGGAAGCCCTTTCCATACAACTTTTACATCGTTTGGATATTGGGTCATTAATTCTTTGAGTATTTCAGATTGTTGCTTACATGCAGGACATGCCACATCTTCAAATGCAATAATAGTAATCCGTGCTTTTTTGTTGCCCAAAATAGGATCCGCGGGGAGAATGGGAATTTGTAGTCCTGTTTGTTGAAGTGCGGCTAAATCGGCCTCACTTGGGTAGAGTGGTTTGTATTGTACAACTCGAATAAATAAAGCAATACCTACAATGAGGAGTGCCGGAATGAAAATGAGGATAAGTTGTTTGGTTTTGATCATAGGTAAAAACCTTAATTATTCTCCTTAATCCTCAATCCTTAATTCTTTCAAAAAAAAATTAAGGATTAAGGATGGAGAATTAAGAATTGAGGAAAGTTGCTCTTTAGAGAGCCACTTCAAACAACCCTTGTTGGTGCTTATCTGATATATATATTTTTTTTCCGTCAGGTGAGACTTGAATTTTTTCTACGACCAAAAAATTTTGATCAATTTGAATTTCGTTTTGAATGCCTGTTTGGGTATCGATTTTAAATAATCTGTCTGGGATAGCATCGGCCAAGCCTGGCGCAAAACCCGCGCCACGAGGAAGACTTTCTGGAACACCGCAGTACACAAATCGTTCGTCAGCAAATGTACATTTATGTGCCCAGGTATTTAGATTTAATACGCGTCTTCCTGTTCCAATACTGTTTGGTTCGCCATTCACAATCCAAAGTTCTGGTTTAAAGTCATTTCGTTCGTTATAGACGCTGTAGACTAATTGTCGGCCTTCTGTAGACCATTCGCTCTCAAATCCGCGTCCTTCTACAATCATGGATTTAAAATTTTCTCCATTGAGCCCCACCAGTAATACTTCTTCTCGTTCCGCACCAAGTGCTGCACCTGTGCGAGAAAAGCCAATCACTTGGCGGTTGGGTGACCAGTCTACTGTTACTTTGTCTGCGTTGTCGCCCATTGGTTCTATGAGTTGTACATTGCTCCCATCTGGGTTGGTACTCACAATCCATCTGTTTTCCGGAGATAATCCCATACTTTTGGCAACAATTTTATCTCCTGAATCGGCAAATGAAAAGGATTCCCAGTGTTTTGGTAAGGTCACCTGTTTTTGAGAGGCAAAATTATAGAAAATATTTGAGCCGTCTGGGTATTCAATAATAGCCTCTTGATTTTTTGGTGACCAGGTGACTGCATCAACATTAAAAAATACTTGATCACTTAATGTCGCAAGCTGTCCATTGGCATTTCGAGTATAAAATTTTCCATCAATTTCATTGTAAAATTGAATAGTCCCATTTGCTGTGAGTTGTGGATTGACAATTGCGTCTTCTACAATTTGTTCTAATACTGGTGTTCTTGATGTAAGAGCGGGGGCTAATTCAGTTTCGCGAATGCCGGTCGTTGGTAATCCACCACCTGTAGTTGTTGTGCCCGTTGTGCCTGTGCCTCCACCGATTCCTGCATTGGGAAACGCACCTGTTGATGTTGACGTTGTTCCATCTGGGATTTCTTTCGGTGGCTGTAGAGGGGTGGCAAAAAAGACTCGGTACAAAAGATACCCAAGCCCTATGACGAGACAAGAAAAGAGAACGGTTATAATAATTCTTTTTTTGTCCATAGATTCATGTAAGAAAGAGTATACGAAATTTATTTTTTAGGAGGCACCCCAGGTTTGGAAAGATATGGATTATTATTTTTTCCCATTTGGTTTTGTATGGCATTTCGATTCGTTTGAGGATACCGACTCGTGGAATTGGTTTTTCTTGCCTGTGCTTGTTTGCGATCAACAGTGTTTTGCAATGTATCCCAGGATGATCCTGGTTTTTTACCACCAAACATAACCGTAAAATCTGTTTGTACCGCACTTGGAAGTTTAATCGTATTGACCATCGCCTCCACAAAGCCTCGTCTATACAACGCAAATTCTAATACGATGGACGCCACGACATAGGCAACAAGAATGCCAGGGAAAAGAATAACGGGTAAGAGCGTAATAATACCAATACCATTCCATCCACGAATTCCATGGAGCCATTTTACCATAAAAGACGGAGGAGTGTCATCTTTTTTTTCTTCTTCCTCTTGTTGTTTCTGCTGTGCTTGTCCGGCAATTGCTTGATTTTGTGCTTGATCTACTTCTTCTTGTTGTAATCGGTTAATTTCTGCTTGTTCTATTTGCGATTGCTCTGCATTTTTTTGTCGTTGGAGTTCTTCAGCTTGTGTTTTTTGTGCTGCAGGAGAGTCCTCATTTGATTCAGATCTCGTTTCTGCTTGGGGTGTATCTTTTGACGTGTTGGATGAGGCTTCTCCTTCATTTTCTTTTGCTATTTGTTCGTCTGTGCCAGGTGTTGGTGCTTGTGTTTGTGTGTCTTTTTTTTCTTCGGATTTTTCTTCTTCTTTTTTGGTTTCATCTTCTCCATCTTTGAGTGAATCACTCATTTGTTGCCACTCTTTATCACCCCAGCGAGATGCCAAGCCTTTGGGGCGTTTGGCGTTTGTTCCACGTGGTGAAGACTGTTGTGATGATGGTTGGGGTTCAGTAGGTATTCCTGCTTCATTTCGCATGGTATCAACAGGCAAGCCATCGGATGAGGGTGAGGGTGATGAAGAATTGCTTGCTGGAGAACCTGATTGAGGAGAGACACTGGATGTTTGTGTTGACGGTGCTTCTGTGTCCTCTGCACCAAATGAATTGATTGCGTTTTCTGAAAGTGACGTGTCGGGTGCCTCTTCACTAAGAGCGCTAGTTCCTTGGCTTTGTGTATCATCGAGTGTCTCAGCAAGTTGGTTTTGAATCATCGCTGTTACTTTTTCTTTTGCTTTTTCTTCGGCTTCAGATAATTGTTGCTCGGTGAGTTCTATTCCTTGTGACGCAAATAATTGCTCGACTTGTGTTCGGATGGGGTCGGTTGCTGTATCATCAATTATGTTTTCCAAAACAGATTCATTTTTTTCGGCCATAGTCATACGCTAATGAATAGACCAATGCATAGCATTCGTCGTAATACGATTGGAGGAGGGGAGCAATATCTTTTGCAGTAAGACGACGGCGCAGTGTATTTTTTTGTTCCTCAAGGTCAAGTGATAGCTGGTCACAACGCAGACGGGTGAGTATGTGTGCTTGTGCCTCAACATCTTCTCGCTTCGCCTTTTGTTGAAGCAGTGTCAAGTATACATTTTTTTGAGCGTTCAATTGTTTGGCAAGAAGTGTTTTTTTTGTGTCAATGTCTGTCCCTGATTGTGGGGTTTTTTGTATTGCCTGTTGGAGGGCACGAGACCATGCTTGCTCTTGATCTGTTTGTGAAGTGTCCATACCAAAAAAGAAGTTACACCAATAGAATGGTGCCATTTTTTTCTTTGAGAGAAAATTGTTTTTTTTGTATTGTTTTTTTGTCTTTTAACAAGAAAAGGAGTTCGTTGATTGTCTGTGTCACATCTTGTTCTATGTAACGCGCTCCATTTGTTTTGGTTTGAGTTTTTTTTGCCAATGCTTTTACGGCTTCGTTGGTAATGCCAATACGAATGTGCATAAGGCGTTCAACATGTGCGATGATATCGCGTAATTGTTTTTTTATGACACTTTCTATGGCATCTTCTTGAAGTGGTGCAAATAAACACGTTTTTTGAATACGAGACAAAAGTGCAGGACTTAAGAGTTCTTTTAATTTTGAAAGAACTGCTTTTTCTTTTTGTGAATCAATGAGTGTATTTTTTTCTGTGATATGTTGTGTAAATCCTAACGGTGTTGTTGTGTAATATTCTGCACCCACGTTGGTCGTCATAATAATAATACTGTGGCGGAAATATATTTTTTTGCCACTACTATCGGAAAGAGTTCCTTCGTCGAGTATTTGAAACAGTAAGCGAAGTACATCGCCATGCGCCTTGTCAATTTCGTCAAACAAAATCACCGCATATGGGCGTTGTTTCATTGCATCGGTAAATGGGTTGCGCTCTTTGTGTCCTATATATCCAGCTGGTGATCCAAGTAACTTTGATACACTATGCGATTCGGCAAATTCACTCATATCAAATTGAATGAGTGCTTTTTCATCGTGATACAATTCTTTTGCCAGTAATTTTGCCAACGCAGTTTTACCCACACCACTTGGTCCGGCAAACAAAAATGACGCGAGTGGTTTTTTATTTTGCTCCATCCGAATGGCGCCATGCCGAAGCGTTTGCACTACGCCTTGAATGACGGGAGCTTGTCCAAAAATATGTTTGCTTAATATTTTTTCGAGTCCTTTGAGCGTATCCCATTCATCGGCAAGGAGTCGCTCTGTGCTAATATGCAGTTGTTGCGATAGTACGTCTGCGACATGTTTTTTTGTCACAAGGGGCATTGGTTTGGCTGTTTTTTTCTGTAATTTTTTTTCAAGCACTACCATTTCTTTTTGCATTTTTTCTTCTTTTTCTTTTAATTTTTTTGCCTGTTCAAACGATTCCGCCAAAATGGCAGCTTCTTTTTCTTTGCCTAAGCGGGCACTCGCACTTCGTAATTCATAATATTTTTTTTGCTCGGGCGATTCTTTTTGAAGAACACGGACACTTGCCGCAGCTTCGTCTAACACATCAATGGCTTTATCGGGTAAAAAATTGGTATGAATATATTTGGTACTCAAGGTTACCGCAGTCGCAATTGCCTCTGGGGTAATGCGAACATGGTGGTAGTCTTCGTAGAGTGATTTAATACCACGAAGAATAGTCATGGTTTGCTCGACCGATGGTTCTTCTACAATAATGGATTGGAATCGGCGTTCAAGCGCTGGGTCACTGCCAATATATTTTTTATATTCATCAAACGTGGTGGCTCCAATACATCGTAATTTTCCACGAGCGAGTGCGGGTTTTAATATATTGGCTGCATCCATCGTGCCTTGATTTGAACCTGCACCAATAATGGTATGCAATTCATCAATAAATAAAATACACTCGGGATTACGTGATACCTCGTCAATCAGTTGTTTGAGGCGAGCTTCAAATTCACCACGATAAATGGTGCCCGAAACGAGTAATGCTAAATCAAGTGAGTATATTTTTTTTCTCTTGATAGCGTCTGGTACTTTGCCTGCGGCAATGCGTTTGGCAAGTCCTTCAACAATGGCTGTTTTTCCTACGCCCGGTTCTCCTACCAGCACCGGATTATTTTTTGTTCGACGACATAAAATATGGATCAGTCGATCAATTTCACCTTCTCTGCCGATAACAGGATCAATGTGGGTGTGCTGGTCGTCGGCATTTAACAGAGTGGTAAATACTTCCAATGCTTGTGTGTTGCTGTGCGTGTGCCCTTTTTTCTTTTGTTTTTTTTCGCCATCACCAAGTGACCCTTCTGTCATACTTCCTCCACCCATATCTTGTAATTCTTCAAGAGTGTCGGTCACATCTTCAATGTCTGGGAATTTACTGGTGCTGTGTAAAATCATTTCAATATGTTCTTCAATTGTTTTTTTGGTGAGGTTATGGTGTTTGAGTATTGTTCCAATTCCACCATCTTGCACACTTAACAATCCATAGAGTAAGTGCTCTGTGCCAACATAATTGTGTTCATGTTCGTAGGCAAGTACCATGGCTTTTTCAAGAACTTGTTTTGCTTTTGGATTTAATTCTGGCAAAAGAGCCGTTTTTATTTTTGCTTTTTTTTCATACTCTAACGGGACAGAGAGTGTTTCAATTTCGGTAAGAATAGTTTGTTCTTCTATGGTGAGTTTATGGAGTACTTGCGCACCCACAGACCCTTGTTCACGAAAGAGCGATAAAAATATATGAAGGGGCGATACAAACGGATGCTTGTATGATGTAGCAATAGAAATAGCGTTGGCAATAACGCTTTTGAGGTGCGAAGAGAGATTGTCTAATATATTTTTATTTTGCATACGGGAGAAGAGTTGATTTTTGATGATTTTTTGTTTAGTATATACGTATTCATTCTCCTCTGTCAAAATTTTTTATGAAAAATTCTTCTTATATTAGCACTATTCGCGAACTCGAACAGAACGGGTTAGTGCCTGCTGCGAGTATTCATATTGAAACATGGCTCACTGAGCCTGGCTATGAAGAGTATCGTACCGAATTAGAAGCGTTAATTGATTCACGAGACGTTGCTGCGTTAAATGATGCTTTTTATCAAATTATTCCATTTGGTACTGGCGGACGTCGTGGCAAGATGGGTATTGGTCCAAATAGAATCAATGCACGAACCATTGCTGAATCAGCCCAAGGGTTTGTGACGTATGTGATTGAAACGTTTGGATTGGATGTGGTTCGTGAACGAGGATTGGTGATTACCTACGATGTACGGCATAACTCGGCGCGATTTGCCGATATTGTGGCAAGTATTTTTGCGGCACACGAGGCGCGGGTCTATGTGTATTCTGGCGTTCGTTCTACTCCACAATTATCGTTTAGTATTCGTCACCTCAATGCCATTGCTGGGGTTATGCTGAGCGCGAGTCACAATCCACCTTCGGACAATGGAATAAAAGTGTATTGGGAACATGGTGGGCAGGTGGTGCCACCACACGATGCACGAATTATTGAAGCTGTTTCTCAGGTTCAAGATATTCGGAGCATGGATCTTGCACAAGCCAAACAACAAGGATTGATTGTCGACATAGGAAAAGAGGTTGATCATGCCTATGCAAGTGCTGTAGGTGCATTGTCGCTTTCCCCCAACAGAGACATTTCGATTATTTTTACTCCTATGCACGGCTGTGCGAGCACGTCATTTTTACCTGTGCTGCGGCATGTTGGTTTTACCCAGATTCAAGAAGTAACAGAACACATGCCACTCGATCCAGATTTTTCTTCTATTCCCAATTGCGTCCCCAATCCAGAAGTACGTGAATCGCTTGCGTTGGCATTGGTATATGCCAAAGAGGCTCACGCTGATATTGTCGTGGCATCCGACCCTGATGCGGATAGAATTGGGGTGATGAGTAAAGCATCGACAACGAGTGATGAGTATATATTTTTAAATGGAAATAGTATTGCCGTATTATTGTTTGATTACATTACACGGCAGTGGCATGCCAATCGCCCGAGGGAATTAGCCAAAAGTGTTCTTATGAAAACCGTGGTGACGAGTGAATTATTAACACTCATGGCAAAAAAATATGGTGTTCGGGTACAGGGTAATTTGCCTGTTGGGTTTAAATATATTGCCGACGCAATGGAGCATGTGCCTCACGATGAACATTTTTTGTTTGGTGCCGAAGAAAGTCATGGATACTTGTATGGCACGTATGCACGAGATAAAGATGGCGCTGTGGCAGCACTGTTAATTTGCGAATACGCTGCATATTTAAAAGCCCAGGGGATCACACTTGCACAGCAATTAGAAAACATAAAAAAAGAATATGGGTATTATAAAGAAATACAACAGTCCTTGTATTTTGCCGGCATGGACGGCATGCACCGAATGCGTCGTATTATGGACGTTTTCCGAAGCGATATACCAAAAACATTGGGCGGGCTTTCTGTGATGTCGTTTTTTGATCAACAGGGGAGTGGTATTATCGATGCCGAAACTGGCACGGTGATTGAGCCGTATACGGGATTTAAAGATAATGCATTGGTGTTGTATCTCAATCATGAACGATCTATTCGTGTAGTGGTACGCCCGTCTGGGACTGAGCCTAAAATTAAATTTTATGTCGCGTTTGGGCAAGCTGTTGGTATGGGAGTGAGTGATGAAGAATACCGTGCTATTCAAAAACAGGTAGAAGAAAAAACGCATGCGTTACTTTTGGATGTTATTGCACTCGCAGAAAGTATTTCACAGGGTGGCAAACCGTCGAGTATTTTAGGGTAATAGTATGGTCTGTCTTTACCTCCCGTAAAGCATGTTTTGCGGGATTTTTTTATACTTGATTTTTTTTGTGGTAATGATATTGTTTGTGAAACACCGTTGATTAACGGGAGGTGAGTCATGAATCATTCCTCTGAAGGGGCTGAATCTGTGGAGTCAATAATTCTCCAGCTGATTCAAAAATACATTCTTCACGAGCAATGTCCCCCCGAGCTTCTCCTTCTTTTGGAATTAAGCGATATGGGGGTTGCCCACTTGGTTGTGCTCCTTTGGGAGCGTCATCGATTGGCTTGTTTTTGCTCAGGAGCAATGAGCGTGGAGCAGTTCATTTCTGCGGTACAAGAACCGCGGATTCGGCTGTTCGATGGAGAATCACTTGATGATTGACACACATTTTGCCCATCGATTGGAGAACAATCGAGGTCGATGGGCAAAAGGAGATTCAGAAAAACAAAAAAACGTGGACAACCACGCTTTCTTTTTTTTTACAAACAGATATACTCAAATCAGACCTCGTCACTAAAGGAGTTGCTTGTATGCACACGTCTCCTCGTCGTGAATGGGTGTTGAGTATTTTTAGGCAGATTCAGCCGGGCAAAAGCGACATCGCTCTGCTGCGATGTACCTTATCTCCACAGGCTGTGGAAACGCTCAAGCGGGAGGCACGGCAACGGTTTGGCGTCGCCATCTCGGTGAGCGGGCAGATGACGATTGCGACATTTACCGTCGCGCTCGAGTCTGCACCCCAGCAGCAAGTGGGGTCATTTTGATCAAGGAGATGATTTGTTTGCCCACTTGTTCTGTGTCGAAAGATACAGAGTTGAGTGGGCAAACAACGTTCCTCTTTTTAAAAATAAACTGAACATAAAAAAACGCAGTGAAGCGTTTTTTTGTTTTGGGCAAGGGTGGTGTTCAGGCGACCCTTGGGTGTTGTCAAGAGCCAAGCACTTTTTTGAGGAGTGCTTGAAGTGTTGTCGTGCTGAGTCCCGTGCCTTTGGCGATGAAGCCATTGAGTTTTCCCGTCGACAGAAGCACTTGAATGGCCATCGCAGTGCTGAGCGATGCCATCACGATGGGGATTGTGCAGCCGTTAGTACGCAGGGCTACCACCAGCTCACACCCCGTCATCTCGGGCATATCGTTGTCTGTGAGGATAAAAGCATATTTGGTTGGATTTTTTTTCCATTCCTCAAACGCTTTTTTCCCATCGACGACAGGCGTGACGGTGTAGCCGAGGATTTCAAGGTAATCCTTCAGCATATTCCGAAATAGTGCGGTGTCGTCTGCCAAAAGTACATTCATGTTTTTTGCCTTTCAGTTTTCGGTTCGCCTGAACACGAGATACTTGCATGTTGGGCGTATTTTGTCAAGCTTGGGGTGTACAAAAAAAGACTGTAGAAATGAATCTCAGTCTTATTCTTAATCTCAATTCTTACGATACGATATTTCGTAGCTTCGCAATTCTCTCTTCAATCGGCGGATGCGTTGAAAACAAACTTTTTGCCTTGGCACCTTTAAATGGATTTGAAATAAACAAGTGTGCCGTAGCAGAATTTGCTGTTGATAATGGCTCGTTTGATGCTGCTATTTTTTCGAGTGCTCGAGCCAACCCTTCGGGGTAGCGGGTCATAAGTGCGCCCGATGCGTCTGCCAAATATTCTCGCTTTCTTGACACCGCCAATTTAATCAGTTCTGCAATAATCGGAGAAATAATAAGCAGGACAAGTCCAATGATCATAAAAATAGGACTGCCACCTTCTTTTTTTTCGCCACCACCAAAAATACGGATGCGGAAAAACCAATCAGACAACAATGCTATGGTGCCAACTAACACAACCACTACCGTCATGACACGAATATCATAATTTTGAATATGGGATAATTCGTGTGCAATCACGCCTTCTAATTCTTCGTTTTGTAAGGCGGCAATAAGTCCGGTGGTAATGGCAATAGACGCATGCTGTGGGTCGCGGCCGGTAGCAAATGCGTTGAGAGCGGGGGAGTCAATAATATGTACTTTTGGCATGGGCATACCAACACTCATGGTGAGATTTTCGACCATGCGGTACACATATGCGTTGTCTTCTTTTTGTATTTCTTTTGCCCCACTTGCGTGCAAGGCTAATTTATCTGAGTGGTAATAACTCACAAGCGACATGACAGACGAAACAACCACGGCAATAATGATTGATTCATACCCATATCCCATTTGTTCAAACACCACCCCAATACCAATCACAAATGCCAAAAAAATAGCAATTAAGATGCGTGTTTTTCTTTTGTTTGAGTCGATTTGACTATACATGCGATAACAATTAACTAGTACCAATTGACAATTAACTTTTCTGTCACTTCGAGCCCTTCGGCCTGGCTCAGGGTAAACTCGGAGTGACAGATGGGTTGGGATGACAGGCTACAAAACAACTTTTACATTTTCTCGTTCACTCGCATCTGCTACTTCAAAAAATTCATATTTTTTAAAGTTGAGCATACCTGCAAAGGTATTGTTTGGGAAGGTTTCAATTTTTGTATTAAAGTCACGAACTTGTCCGTTGTAAAATCGGCGAGACGCTTGGATTTTATTTTCTGTATCAGACAATTCATCCATAAGCTGTGTCACATTGTTGTTGGCTTTTAAATCTGGGTATGCTTCTACCGCAATTTGAAGTTTTCCCAGCATGCCACCAAGCATGCCTTCGGCATTTGCCAAGGCTTGTGTGTTGCCAGATTCTTGTGCACTCATGGCTTGACTGCGTGCTTTGGTAATATTTTCCAATAATTCTCTTTCATGTTTCATGTAGCCTTGAACGCTACTTACTAAGTTTGGAATTAAATCATGGCGGCGTTTTAATTGGACATCAATATCACTCCATGCTTCTTTGGTGCGATTATTGAGTTTGACCAATCCATTGTAGAGACCTACCAACCAAAGGCCGAGAACGACTAAGATTCCGAGAATAATATAGAGGGCGATCATATTGAGGGTATAGATTAAAAAATAAATTGCTATATCACGTGAATAATTGTGGGGAGTCGGTTGTGTTTGCGTCTTGATATTTCAACCTTGCTATGACATACTAGGTACTATATTTAGTATAGGTATTTTTGTCTCTTTCGTCAACCTTCTCCTTCCTCATTAAGTACTCTCTTGTATGTTCACGCTTATCTTATTTCTCGTTGTTCTATCACTCCTCGTATTCGTACATGAATGGGGCCATTTTATTGCGGCCAAAAAATTTGGCATGAAAGTGTATGAATTTGGGTTTGGGTTTCCCCCTCGTGCAATTGGTATCTATAAAGATCCAAAAACAAAAAAATGGGTATTGGTCAAAAAATCAAAAACACAAGATTTACATGATACCGTGGGTGGGAGAGACAGAGCGGGTGCTGATGAATACCCAGCAACAGTATATTCATTAAACTGGCTGCCACTCGGTGGGTTTGTAAAAATAAAAGGAGAAAATGGTGAAGAGGCTCAATCACCCGATAGTTTTGGCTATCATAAGGCATGGAAAAAAGCCGTTGTGCTTGTTGCCGGTGTAACCATGAATTTTTTGTTAGCGTGGCTCTTACTTGGTGTTGGTTTTATGAGTGGCCTTCCAACAGATATTACCAACGGGGTAGATGGTTCAGCTACTATCGTTGGTGAATCGTCTATTGTCGTGCAGCAAGTGTCTCCGGATTCTCCTGCAAAAAATGGTGGTATTGAAGCAGGTGACAAAATTTTGAGCGTGAATGATGTTGACATAGAAAATAGTAAACAGTTAATTGCATTGGTTGGTGAACAATCAAATCAAGAGTTGGTTATTAATCTTTCTCGTCGTGGCGAGTTGTATAGCGTTCTTGTGACACCCACCTTTGACGAAGTAGAAGGTCGGGCGCGTATGGGGGTGATGATTGCTGATGCAGCGATCGTCAAATATCCTTGGTATAGTGCGTTATTTCACGGATTCGTGTCGGCTGTCTATGGTGTTGTGGGTATTGTGAATGGATTTTTCTTGTTGATACAAGGCCTCATTTTTGGCCAAGGATTGGTGTTGGATGTTGCTGGGCCTGTTGGTATTGCTTCTATTATTGGAGATAGTGCTCGATTAGGGTGGACGTATTTATTGAATGTGACTGCTATGATTTCACTCAGCTTAGCGGTGATTAACATTCTGCCAATACCTGCCTTGGATGGTGGGCGATTATTGTTTGTGATTATTGAAAAAATATCCAAAAAACCAGTGCCTAAAAAATATGAACAAATTGCACACACCATAGGATTTGTGCTATTAATGGGATTAATTATTATTGTGAGTGTTCGTGATGTTGTCAAGATTTTTTCTTAACTATATATGATACAAAAGCAATTTGAAGAAATAAAAAAAGAATTTGTCACTCGTTTGGCTGACATTCAATCATCTGTTGATTTAGATGCATTGGAACAACGATTTTTTTCTCGAAAATCAGGAGAATTTTCACTCCTCATGAAAGGCCTCAAAGATTTGTCGGACGACATGAGAAAAGATGTGGGGCAATTTGCCAATGTGGTCAAGCAAGAAATAGAAGCGGCGTTAGCCGAAAAAAAACACGTGATTGCCCATGCCGATGCTGCCGGATTGATAGAATCAGAACGCATTGATGTGACGCAAGAGGTGTCATCGAATCGCCCGGTTGGTCACCTTCACCCCATTACGCAAGCCCGATTTGAACTCGAAGAAATTGCACGTTCTATGGGTTTTTTGGTAGAAGATGGACCTGAGCTTGAAAGTGACTATTTTAACTTTGGGTCGCTTAATTTCCCCGACGATCACCCTGCGCGGGAATCAATGGATACGTTTTATTTGAAAGACAATCCGAAACAGCTCATGCGTGCGCATGTCTCTAACATGCAAGTACGACTCATGAGAAAATATGGTGCGCCACTTCGAGCAGCACATCCGGGTCGTGTGTTTCGAAATGAAGCTATTGATGCAACGCATGAACATACGTTTTATCAATTTGATGCATTAGTTATTGATAAAAATTTATCTGTGGGTGATTTAATTGGCACGATTCTTGCCATGTTTAAAGGATTGTATAAAAAAGATGTAAAATTGCGTATTCGCCCTGGGCATTTTCCATTTGTGGAACCTGGGTTTGAAATTGATATGCAAATTACGTACAAAGCGGGCGACAAAATTAAAACCAAGTGGATGGAGATTGTAGGGTGTGGCATGATTCATCCCAATGTGTTACGTGAAGGGGGAATTGACCCCGAAGAATATAATGGCTATGCCTTTGATTATGGAATTGACCGAATCGTTATGTCAAAGTATGGTATTGAAGATATTCGACATATTCATGGTGGTGACATGAGATTTTTGACACAATTTTAACTCCGGCTTCACTTCGTTACCTGCCTGCCGGCAGGCAGGCGCCGGGCAGGCCGGCCTATTTTTCACTTTCTTTTATGCGTATTTCAAAACAATGGCTTGAAGAGTTTGTCACGCTTCCACCCAAAACTCCTGAAGAAATTTTAGAAGAATTAACCGTGCAAACAGTGGAAGTAGAAGAAACCATGTCTCAATCTGA